>NZ_JBHXKE010000126.1:0-26914 GCF_042722765.1 Kitasatospora sp. NPDC058406 | reverse complement strand
GGGGGGGGGGGGGTTGGGGGGGGGGGGGGGCGGGGGGGGGGGGGGGGCGGGGCCGGCCCCCGCCGGGGGGGGGGATTCGGCCCCGGGGGCCCGGCCGGGTCCCGCGGGCAGGCCCCACGGGCGGTCAGCGGGGAGCCGGCCCGGACGGGGGCCGGCTCCGCGGGGTCCTCCCCCGCTGCCGGGCTACTTCCCCAGCGCGGCGCGCGCGTCGACGAAGGCGGCGACGGCGCGCTCGACGTCCTCGGTGGAGTGCGCGGCCGAGAGCTGCACCCGGATCCGGGCCTGGCCGTGCGGCACGACCGGGTACGAGAACCCGATCACGTACACGCCGCGCTCCAGCAGCAGCTCGGCGAGCCGGCCGGCCTCGGCCGCGTCGCCGATCATCACCGGGGCGATCGGGTGGTCGCCGGGCAGGATCTCGAAGCCGGCCTCGGTCATCTTCGACCGGAACAGCGCGGTGTTGGCCACCAGCCGCTCCCGCAGGTCGGTGGACTGCTCGACCAGGTCGAGCACCTTCAGCGAGGCGGCGGCGATGACCGGCGCGAGCGAGTTGGAGAACAGGTACGGCCGCGAGCGCTGGCGCAGCAGGGCGACGATCTCGCGGCGTGCGGCCACGTAACCGCCCGACGCTCCGCCGAGCGCCTTGCCGAGGGTGCCGGTGATGATGTCGACGCGGTCCATCACGCCGTGCAGCTCGGGGGTGCCGCGCCCGCCCGGGCCGACGAAGCCGACCGCGTGCGAGTCGTCGACCATGACCATCGCGTCGTAGCGGTCGGCCAGGTCGCAGATCTCCCGCAGCGGGGCGACGTAGCCGTCCATCGAGAACACGCCGTCGGTGACGATGAGGCGGCGGCGGGCGCCCTGGGCCTCCTTGAGCTGCTGCTCCAGGTCGGCCAGGTCACGGTTGGCGTAGCGGTGGCGGCGCGCCTTGCAGAGGCGGATGCCGTCGATGATGCTCGCGTGGTTGAGGGCGTCCGAGATGACCGCGTCGCGCTCGTCGAGCAGGGTCTCGAAGACGCCGCCGTTGGCGTCGAAGCAGGAGGAGTAGAGGATGGTGTCCTCCTGTCCGAGGAACGCGGAGAGGCGCTCCTCCAACTCCTTGTGGACGTCCTGGGTGCCGCAGATGAAGCGGACGGACGCCATGCCGTAGCCCCAGCGGTCGAGCGCGTCCTTGGCGGCGGCGATCACGTCCGGGTGGTCGGCGAGACCGAGGTAGTTGTTGGCGCAGAAGTTGAGCACCTCGCCGGGAGTGCCGCCGCCGGTGACGGTGACGGCGGCGCTCTGCGGGCTGCCGATCACCCGCTCCGGCTTGAAGAGGCCCGCCTCGCGGATCTCGTCGAGGGTGGCGGCCAGGTCGTCACGCACGTTGTCGATCACAGCAGACTCCTACACGAGTGAGCGAGGGCGAAGGGGGTCGCGGACGGTCTCGTCCGTTCCCGGGCGGGCTCGTCCGGTGGTCAGACGGTCCAGTCGAGGATGATCTTGCCGCAGCGGCCGCCGGCCGCCTCGTCGAACGCGGCCTCGAAGTCGGCGGCGGGGTACCGGCCGGTGATCACGGGGCTGAGGTCCAGCCCGCCCTCCAGCAGGACGGACATCGCGTACCAGGTCTCGAACATCTCGCGGCCGTAGATGCCCTTGATGGTGATCATCGAGGTCACGACGGAGGCCCAGTCGACCGGGAACTCCTCGGCGGGCAGGCCGAGCACGGCGATCTTCCCGCCGTGCGTCATGTTGGCGATCATCGACTGGAGCGCCTCGGGGCGGCCGGACATCTCCAGGCCGACGTCGAAGCCCTCGCGCAGGCCGAGCTTCTGCTGGCCCTCCTCGATGGTGTGCTCGGCGACGTTGAGCGCCAGCGAGACACCGACCTTGCGGGCGAGGTCGAGCCGGTAGGGCGAGACGTCGGTGATCATCACGTTGCGGGCGCCGGCGTGCTTGGCGACGGCGGCGGCCATGATGCCGATCGGACCGGCTCCGGTGATCAGCACGTCCTCGCCGACCAGCGGGAACGAGAGCGCGGTGTGGACGGCGTTGCCGAACGGGTCGAAGATCGCGGCGACGTCGAGGTCGACCGGCACCCGGTGCACCCAGACGTTGGAGGCGGGCAGCGCCACGTACTCGGCGAAGGCGCCGTCGCGGCCGACGCCCAGGCCCACGGTGTTGCGGCAGAGGTGGCGGCGGCCGGCCAGGCAGTTGCGGCACTTGCCGCAGACCAGGTGGCCCTCGCCGCTGACCAGGTCACCGACGGCGATGTCCGCGACGGCCGAGCCGATCTCGGCGACCTCGCCGACGAACTCGTGGCCGAGCACCAGCGGGGTCCTGATGGTCTGCTGCGCCCAGCCGTCCCACTTGCGGATGTGCAGGTCGGTACCGCAGATGCCGGTGCGCAGCACCTTGATGAGCACCTCACCGGGGCCGATCACCGGGGTGGGGACGTCCACCAGCCAGAGTCCGGGCTCGGCCTTCTGCTTGACGAGTGCCTTCACGGCGGTGGCTCCTGACGCACGGTGGGTGGCGGCCCGGTGTGGGCAGGCCGACGGGGCCCGGCGGGGAGTGGCGGTTCCTTGCAGGCTTCCAGGAGGTCCTGGTGTCCGCATTCCGGGCAGGCAGCAATCTGCCTGGTGAGAGGGGGTGCGGTCCATCGAGGAATTCTTAAGGGCCGCCACAGCTGGGCTAAACGATCGTGCCCGAGCTGGGGTCGGGGGCCCTCGCGGCATGCCGGTGGCCACTCGTACGGCGGAGCGCACGGGGTGGTCCTGCGGGGTCGCGGGGTGTCCCGCCGGGGTCGCGTCGCCCGGCGGTGGCGGTGGCCGACGGCGCGGGTGCGCGCGGCCGGGGCCGCGGGGAGGGCGGCGGCCGGCGGGATGGGGAGACGGCGCCCGTCCGCGAGCGGGACTGGGGCGTGCGGCTGAGCCTTGGGTCCGTTCGGGCCAGCGGGACGACCGCCGGCGCGCGGGCCCGCGGCGGCGCGCATACGGTGGCGATCGCTCCCCCAGGGGCCCGTGGAGCGCTGCTCCGGGTCCGTCCGGCCCAGAGAGGCGCCTCGAAGATGACGACGAATTCCGCGGCGAGTCCCCGCCCCCCGCGCCCCGCCCCCCAGCGGCGGCGCACCCGGTCGGCCCCGGCGGTGCTGGCGCTGGCCGGGCTGCTGGGCGCGGCCGGCTGTTCGGGCGGGGCGGCGTCCGATCCGCCCGCCGCGGGGGCGGTGACCGCCGTCCCGGCGGCGCTGAGCCCGTCGGCGTCGGCCTCCTCCTCCGGGCCGTCGGCGTCGGCGAGCTCCGGCGGGGCGGTGGTGCCGATCACCTCGGACGTCACGGCGCGGCTGGACACGGCCGTGCAGCGGGTGCTGCGGGAGGCCTCGATCCCCGGTGTGATCGTCAGCGTGTCGTCCCCGGGCGGCAACTACCTCAAGGCCTTCGGCGTCTCCGACAAGGTCGCGGGCACGCCGATGGTGACCGGTCTCAACATGCGGATCGGCAGCGAGACGAAGACCTTCACGGTCACCGGACTGCTCAAGCTGGTCGACCAGGGCAAGGCGGGCCTGGACGACCCGATCGGCACGTACGTGTCGGACGTGCCCAACGGCGACACGATCACGCTGCGCCAGCTCGCGGCCATGCAGAGCGGCCTCTTCTCGTACACCCAGGACGAGGAGTTCGTGCAGACCCTGGAGGCCGACCCGGACCGGGTGTTCACGCCCCAGCAGCTGCTCTCCTACGCGTTCAAGCATCCGGTGAACTTCGCGCCCGGCGCCAAGTTCGAGTACTCCAACACCAATACGGTGCTGCTGGGCCTGGTGATCGAGAAGCTCGGCGGGCAGCCGCTCGGGACGTTCCTGAAGCAGCAGGTGTTCGAACCGGCGGGCCTGGGCCGGACGGTGTTCCCGGTCGGCAGCGAGTTCCCGCAGCCGCACGCCCGCGGCTACACCAACCAGACGCCGAACGGGGCGATCGCGGACGCCACCGACTGGGACCCGTCCTGGGCCTGGGCCGCGGGGGCGATCATCTCGGACCAGGCGGACCTCCAGAAGTGGGCCAAGGTGGTGGCCACCGGAACGCTGCTGACCCCGCAGACGCAGGCGCAGCGGCTGAAGCCGCAGCCCTCGACGGTGCCCGACACCTGGTACGGGCTCGGGATCTTCTACGACCACGGGTGGATCGGGCACAACGGCTCGCTGCCGGGCTACCAGAGCGTGGTGGTCTACCTGCCGTCGGCGCAGACCTCGCTGGTGGTACTGCTGAACACCGACGTGTCGTTCCAGGGGCAGGAGCCGTCGACGCTGTTCGCGCAGGCCGTCACCGAGATCATCTCGCCCGCGAACGTCTACACGCTCCCGGCGGCGCCGGCCGGCTCGGGGTCCCCGTCCGCCACGTCGTCGGCGTCGTCGGCGTCCCCCTCCAAGTCCCCCTCGCCCTCGTCGGGGTCCCCGTCGTCGAAGTCGCCCTCGCCGTCCCCGAAGTCGCCCTCGTCGAACGCGAACGCCTGACCGGCGGGTCCTCCGTGCGCGGCGCTGGCCCGCACGGCCCGCACGGCCCCGCCCGAAGCCTGGGAATCCGGCTTCGGGCGGGGCCATCGAGGTCCGGTCAGATGCCCAGGACCTGCGCGAGGTCGTAGGAGACCGGTTCCTCCAGCTGCTCGTAGGTACAGCTCCCGGGGGTGCGGTCGGGGCGCCAGCGGCGGAACTGGGCGGTGTGCCGGAAGCGGGTGCCCTCCATGTGGTCGTAGCGGACCTCGGCGACGCGCTCCGGGCGCAGCGGCACCCAGGAGAGGTCCTTGCCGCCGGTCCACCGGCTCTGCGCGCCGGGCAGCCGGGCGTCCGCGTGGGCGGCCTCGTCGGCCCAGGCGCCCCAGGGGTGGGCGCCGGTGTCGGCCATCCGCAACGGGGCCAGCTCCTCGACGAGTTCGCGGCGGCGGGCCATCGGGAAGGCCGCACAGACGCCGACGTGCTGGAGGCGGCCGTCGGCGTCGTGCAGACCGAGCAGGAGGGAACCGACGATCGGGCCGCTCTTGTGTTCGCGGTAGCCGGCGACGACGCAGTCCGCGGTTCGCTCGTGCTTGATCTTGTACATGGCGCGCTCGCCCGGCCGGTAGGGCTGGTCGAGGGGCTTGGCGACGACGCCGTCCAGACCGGCGCCCTCGTACCGGGCGAACCAGGTGTCGGCGAGGTCGCGGTCCGTGGAGGCGGGGGCCGTGAAGACGGGGTCGGCGGCGTCGGCGAGGGCCGCCTCCAGGGCGGTGCGGCGCGCGGTGAGGGGCTCGTCGATCAGCGACCGGTCACCGAGGGCGAGCAGGTCGAAGGCGACGAAGGAGGCGGGGGTGCGTTCGGCGAGCAGGGCGACGCGGCTGGCGGCGGGGTGGATGCGTTCGAGGAGCTCCTCGAACCGGAGCCGGCCCTCGCGGGCGATGACCACCTCGCCGTCCAGCACGCAGCGCGGGGGTGTCTCACGGCGCAGCGCCTCGACGAGCTCGGGGAAGTAGCGGGTGAGCGGCTTGCCGGTGCGGCTGCCGAGCTCGATCTCGTCGCCGTCGCGGAAGACGACGGTGCGGAAGCCGTCCCACTTGGCCTCGTACTGCATTCCGGGCGGGATCTTCGCGACCGACTTGGCGAGCATCGGCGCGACCGGCGGCATGACGGGCAGGTCCATGGTCCCGATCCTCGCGCCGAAGGCCCGCCGCCGCGCGACGGCGGGCCCTGGACGGCGGGGCGGGGCACGTGGGCGGGGCCGCCTCGGGGCGCGCCGCGGGCGGGGCGCGCTTAGCGTGAGAGGCATGGGCTCTGCCGTGGAACTGGATGTCGCCGGGCGCAGTGTCCGGCTCTCGAACCCCGACAAGGTGTACTTCCCGGAGCGTGGCTTCACCAAGCTGGACGTCGCCGAGTACTACCTGGCGGTCGCGGACGGGGCGCTGCGCGGGCTGCGGGACCGGCCGACCACGCTCCAGCGGTTCCCGGACGGGGTCGAGGGCGAGTTCTTCTACCAGAAGCGGGCGCCGAAGGGCCTGCCGGACTGGCTGCCGACCGCCCGGATCGCCTTCCCGAGCGGGCGGTCGGCCGACGAGATCTGCCCGACCGAGCCCGCCGCCGTCCTCTGGGCGGCCAATCTGGGCTGTCTGACCTTCCACCCGTGGCCGGTGCGGCGCGGGGACACCGAACACGTCGACGAGCTGCGGATCGACCTGGACCCGCAACCGGGGACGGACTTCCGGGACGCGGCGCGGGTGGCGCACGAACTGCGGGCGGTGCTGGAGGAGCACGGGTTGCGCGGCTGGCCGAAGACCTCGGGCGGGCGCGGGCTTCACGTGTACGTGCCGCTGGTCCCGGAGTGGACGTTCACGGACGGGCGGCACGCGGTGATCGCGCTGGGCCGGGAGCTGGAACGGCGGCTTCCCGGCCGGGTGACGACGGCCTGGTGGAAGGAGGAGCGCGGCGAGCGGATCTTCGTCGACTACAACCAGATGGCGCGGGACCGCACCATCGCCTCCGCCTACTCGCTGCGCGCCCGGCCGCGGGCTACGGCGTCGACACCGCTGCGCTGGGACGAGGTGGACGACGCGCTGCCGGAGGACTTCGACCTGCGGACGGTGCCCGCCCGGTTCGCCGAAATCGGCGACCTGCAGGCGGAGATGGACGAGGAGGCGTTCCGGCTGGAGAGCCTGCTGGAGCTGTACGAGCGGCAGGTGACGGACGAGGGGCTGGGTGAACTGCCGTATCCGCCGGACCACCCGAAGGCGGCCGGGGAGCCGACCCGGGTCCAGCCGAGCCGGGCCCGGAAGAAGGCCGACGAGGAGCACCCGGCGTGATCGCGTAGGCTGTCGCGCCACGAAGATCACCCGGCCTCCGGCGGCTGCGCCCGCGGGTGCGGGCCGGGGTGCGGACGGGGCGGACGGGGCGGAAGGGCGTGGACGGGGTGGGCGTGCGGGGGCTGCGGCGGATCCTGGCGGACGCGGCGGGCGGGCTGCGCCCGCCGTCGGACGGAACGGTCCCGGTGGCCGACCGGGCACACCCCCGCGTGGTCACGGCCCGTGTCCGGGCGCTCCCGGCGTTCCCGGCGCTCCGGGCCGCCGGCCGACGGCCCGTCGGCGCCGAGGTACTGCCGGTCCCGGGGCGCCCGTGAGCGCGCTCGCGGTGCTCCCGGAGGAGGTGCGGGCCCGGCTGCTCGTCCGGTTCGGACCCGGCGCGGAGGCGTGGTGCGAGGAGCTTCCGGCGCTGGTCGCCGCCCTCGCGAAACGCTGGGGCCTGACGGTGCTGGCGGCCGGCGGGGGCGGCACGGCACGGGTCTTCCGGTGCGGGCGGGCGGCGGACGGCGCCGTCGTCCGGCTGAAGCTGACGCCGGACCCCGAGGTGGCGGCGCAGGAGGCGACGGCGCTGCGGGCGTGGTCGGGCTCGCCGTGGGTGGTGCGGCTGCTGGAGTACGACGCCCCGACGGGGGCGTTGCTGCTCGCGGACGTCGCGCCCGGCACGACGCTGCGCGAGCACGGGTGGCGCCCGGCCGAGGTGGCCGGGCTGCTGGCCGGCCTGCGGTCGGCGCCGGTGGACGGGGTGGCGCTGCCGTCGCTGGCCGAACGGGTGGACGTCCTCGTCGGGCTGACGGAGCGGCGCGCTCCCGGCGTGGTCCCGGCCGGGGCCCGGGAGCCCCTGCGGGAGCTGGCGGCGACCGGCCCCCGGGGCCTGGTGCACGGGGACCTGCACCCCTCCAACGTGCTGCTCGGCCCGGCCGGGCCGGTCGCGATCGACCCTCGCCCCTGCCTGGGCGACCCCGACTTCGACCTGGTCGACTGGGCGCTGGACGGGGTCACCGACGCCGCCGCGCTGTCCTCGCGGATCGGCGAGCTGACCGCACGGATCCCGGGCACCGACCCCGGGCGGGTACTGGCCTGGTGCCGCGCGGCCGCCGTGCTGACCGCGGCCCCCCGGACGGCCGCCGGCCGGCGGGACGCCGGGACGGCGTTCCTGCGGGAGCTGGGCGGGCTCTGACGGCACGGGCAACCGGCACCGGGCAACCGGGCAACCGGCACCGGGCAACCGGGCAACCGGGCAACCGGCACGGCGGCCGATCCGGTGACCCTCGTGGTGGCGCTCGGCGGGGACACGGCGGCACGTCCGGCTCCGCACCTCGAAGCCCGGCCCGGACCCGCCCGGCGCCCGGCGCCCGCCGCTACCGGCCGACGAGCGCGCCGACGAAGGCCGCGAACGCCCCGACCAGCAGGACGGCCGCGGCGATCCCCAGGCCGACCCGGAGCCGCTGCGAGCGGTCCAGCGGACGCAGCAGCTGATGGACCGCGACGAACCCGGCCACCGGGAGGGCCGCCAGGGCGAGCAGCAGGATGCTCAGCCAGAACAGCACGCCGGCGGCGCCCACGAGCCGGCACTCGCCGTCGCCCGTTCAGGAGACCTCGACGCGTTCACCGGTGGCGATCTTCCAGTCGATCCACGCGTGCTCGTTCGCCTGCCCGCCGCCGTCGGGGAAGAACGTCCCCCGGCAGTCACCGGTCGTGCCCTGGGCGGGCCGGGCGGGATCGGTGCGCAGGCACCGGTCGGCGACCAGCTCGCCGCGCGTCCCGGCGACCGCGGTGGCGTAGGCCAGTCCCTCCCCCGCCGTCACCGCGCCCCAGCCGCCGAGTCCGAGCAGGGCCAGCACCGCCACGACCGGCACCAGCGCTCTGCCCGGCCCGCGTCGGATGTCCGGATCCATTCCCGCCCCCTGCCGTTCGGTCCGGCGAGCCGTTCTCACCGCCCCTCGGCTGGGACGCGGGAACGGCGCGGCCGGTTCGGCCGTGTCAGGCGCTTCCTCTACCGGTCAGCAGGCAGCAGAGGCAGGACAGCCCGAGCATCACGCCGACGCCGACGGAGGCCGGCGTGAAGAGGCGGTCGGCGAGCGGTTCGGCGACGGCCCAGACGATCAGGAAGGCACCTGCGGGCACCGCCGCCAGCCCGCCCAGCAGCACGAAGAGCCACCACGCCGTGGCCCTGAAGCCGGACTCGTGGCACTCCCCCGCTCCGCACCGCACCTGGACGGGGCCCGCGCTGTCCGTCGGGTTCTCGTTCAGGGCGTAGCGGTAGGTGGATTCACCGTCGGCCGGGTCGAACCGCCCGTCGCAGCCGCCCGGCGGGAGGTGCTCCCTCTGGTATTCGGAGAGTTCGGCCTCGGGCAGGCAGACGCCGCGCATGTACCAGCCCCGCTCACCGGTGGCGCCGACCGAGTAGCCGAGGTGCGGGACGGTGGCCGAGGCGGCCAGCCAGGCGAGCCAGAAGAGCCCCATGGCCACCGCGACCAGGGCGAGCCTTCCGAGGAAGCGGCGCGCCCGGTGCCGCGGCCCCTCGGGCCAGGCCGGCACGGCATCCCGGACCTCGGCGCTCTTCGGCTCCGCCTCGCGCGGCTCCGCACCGCGGGCACCGGTGCCGCCCGGCCCGGTGCCGTCCTCGTCGTGGACCGCCTCACCGTTCGTGGTCATCCGCCCCGCCCGTCCCGCGCCCGTCCGTACCCGCCCGTGCCGTGCCGTGCCGTGCCGTGCCGTGCCGTGCCGTGCCGTGCCGTGGGTCAGGACGCCGGTCGGGTGGCGGCGGTTGCGGTCAGCCGGCGAGCGCGGCGCCCTCCGGGGCGCACGAGGCGATGATCCCGACCGCTTCGGCGATCTGAATGTCCGTCAGGTCGCCGCGGGCGGTCAGCCGCAGCCGGGAGATCCCGTCGGGGACGGAGGGCGGGCGGAAGCAGCCGACGGCGAGGCCCGCGCGGCGGCAGTCGGCGGCCCAGACGACGGCGGCCTCGGGGCCGGGCGCGCGGACGGACACCACGGCGGCGTCCGGGCGGGAGGCGTGCAGCCCGGCGGCCGCGAGCCGGGCGGCGAGCGTGCGGGCGACCTCGCGGGCACGGTCGGCGCGGTGCGGTTCCGCGCGCAGCAGCCGCAGCGCGCCGAGGGCGGCGCCGACGGCGGCGGGGGCGAGGCCGGTGTCGAAGATGAAGGTGCGGGCCGTCTCGGTGAGGTGGCGGATCACCCGGCGGGGGCCGAGGACGGCGCCGCCCTGGGAGCCGAGCGACTTGGAGAGGGTGACGGTGGCGACCACATCCGGGGCTCCCGCGAGATCGGCGGCGGCGAGGGCGCCGGCACCGCCGGGCCCGAGGACGCCGAGCCCGTGGGCGTCGTCGACCAGCAGCGCAGCGCCGGACGACCGTGCCGCGAGGGCGAGTTCGGGCAGCCGGGCGGCGTTGCCGTCGACCGAGAAGACCGAGTCGGTGACGACCAGGGCCCGCCGCCGGGTGCGTTCGGCGAGGACGGCGGCGACGGCGGCGGGGTCGCTGTGCGGGGCGCGGTGGACGTCGGCCCGGGCGAGCCGGCAGCCGTCGATCAGCGAGGCGTGGTTGTACGCGTCGGAGACGATGAGGGTGTCCGGGTCGGTGAGCGCGGTGAGCGCGGCCAGATTGGCGGTGTACCCGGAGGAGAACACGAGGGCGGCCTCGACACCGCAGAAGTCGGCCAGCTCGCCCTCCAGTTCGGTGTGCAGGGCGGTGGTGCCGGTGACCAGGCGGGAGCCGGTGGCACCGCCGCCCCAGCGCAGCGCGGCGTCGGCGGCGGCCCGGGTGACGGCGGGGTGCCGGGTGAGTCCGAGGTAGTCGTTGCCGGCGAGGTCGAGCACCGGGTCCTCGGCGGGCCGGCTGCGCAGCGTCCGGGTGAGCCCGGCCCGGGCGCGCTGCTCGGCCGTCTCGTCGAGCCAGTCGAAGACGGCGGCGGGGGCGACGACGGGCGCCTCGGGCGCAGAGGGGTGGACCATGGTCGGCACTCTGGCACGCCCCGCGCGCACCGGGCAATGTGCGTCTGCGCACACGCCCGGCCCTTTCCTTCGCCCTCGATTCGACGGAATTCGGGAAACGAATTCCTCGAAATTGCCCGGTGATTCCGGAATACGGTGCGGCGAGACCGGCCGGGTGGCCGGCCGGGTTCCCTTCGTGGTCCCGCCTCGGTCCTTTCGCGTTCCGGTCGCCGCCCGGCCCTCTCCCCGTACGGTGGCGGCCACGGCCCGGCCGGGCCCGAGGTCGTTCACGGGCAGGCCCCCGGACACGCCGCCGCCCCCCTCCCCGCAGGCGGCCGGCCGCTCCTGCCGGGAGCCCGCGGGGCGCGGCCTTTGCCGGGGGCGGCGACGAGCAGGCAAGATAGCCGGGTGACCCTCCTAGATCTGATGCCGAAGCCCGCCACGCCCGACGCGCTGTACGAGACGTTCGCCGCCTGGGCGGAGGAGCGCGGGATCTCGCTGTACCCGGCGCAGGAGGAGGCGCTGATCGAGCTGGTGTCGGGGAACAACGTGATCCTGGCGACGCCGACCGGGTCGGGCAAGAGCCTGGTGGCGGCGGGTGCGCACTTCGCCGCGCTGGCGGAGGGGAAGCGGACGTTCTACACCGCGCCGATCAAGGCACTGGTGTCGGAGAAGTTCTTCGACCTGTGCAAGATGTTCGGCACCGAGCAGGTCGGCATGATGACGGGCGACGCGTCGGTGAACCCGACCGCGCCGATCATCTGTTGTACCGCGGAGGTGCTGGCACAGATCGCGCTGCGCGACGGACGCCTGGCCGACGTCGGCCAGGTGGTCATGGACGAGTTCCACTTCTACGCGGAGCCGGACCGCGGCTGGGCCTGGCAGATCCCCCTGCTGGAGCTGCCGCAGGCGCAGTTCCTGCTGATGTCGGCGACGCTCGGCGACGTACGGCGCTTCGAGGAGGACCTGAACCGCCGGACCGGCCGCCCGACCACCGTGGTCCGCAACACGACCCGCCCGGTGCCGCTGTTCTACGAGTACCGGCGCACCCCCATGCACGACACGCTGGAGGAGCTGCTGAAGACCGGCCAGGCGCCGGTCTACGTCGTGCACTTCACGCAGAAGGAGGCGGTGGAGCGGGCGCAGTCGCTGATGAGCATCAACATGTGCTCGAAGGCGGAGAAGGACGCCATCGCCGCGCTGATCGGCAACTTCCGGTTCACCACCAAGTTCGGCCGCAACCTGTCCCGGTTCGTACGGCACGGCATCGGCGTGCACCACGCCGGCATGCTGCCGAAGTACCGGCGACTGGTCGAACGCCTCGCCCAGGCAGGCCTGTTGAAGGTCATCTGCGGGACGGACACGCTGGGCGTGGGCGTCAACGTGCCGATCCGCACGGTGCTGTTCACCGCGCTCTCCAAGTACGACGGCCAGCGGGTGCGGATGCTGCGGGCGCGGGAGTTCCACCAGATCGCCGGGCGCGCCGGGCGGGCCGGGTTCGACACGGTGGGCCAGGTGGTGGCGCAGGCCCCCGAGCACGTCATCGAGAACGACAAGGCCGTCGCCAAGGCGGGCGACGACCCGAAGAAGAAGCGCAAGATCGTCCGGAAGAAGGCGCCGGAGGGGTTCGTCGGCTGGTCCGAGGAGACCTTCGAGAAGCTGATCTCCGCCGACCCCGAGCCGCTGGTCTCGCGGTTCAAGGTGACCCACGCGATGCTGCTCTCGGTGATCGGCCGGCCGGGCAACGCCTTCGAGGCGATGCGCACGCTGCTCACCGACAACCACGAGGACCGCTCCGCCCAGCGCCGGCACATCCGCACCGCCATCGCCATCTACCGCTCGCTGCTGGAGGGCGGCGTGGTCGAGCGGCTTCCGGAACCGGACTCGGAGGGCCGGATCGTCCGGCTCACCCTGGACCTCCAGGAGAACTTCGCGCTCAACCAGCCGCTCTCGACGTTCGCGCTGGCGTCCTTCGAGCTGCTCGACCCGACCTCGCCCTCGCACGCGATGGACGTGGTGTCGGTCGTCGAGGCGACGCTCGACGACCCGCGCCAGATCCTCGCCGCGCAGCAGAACAAGGCGCGCGGGGAGGCCGTCGGCGAGATGAAGCGCGACGGCATCGAGTACGAGGAGCGGATGGAGCGGCTCCAGGAGATCACCTACCCGAAGCCGCTGGAGGAACTGCTCACCCACGCCTACGAGGTGTACCAGCGGGCGCACCCGTGGATCGGCGACCACCGGCTCCAGCCGAAGTCGGTGGTCCGCGACCTGTACGAGCGGGCGATGACCTTCTCGGACTACGTCGGCTTCTACGAGCTGGCCCGCACCGAGGGCATCGTGCTGCGGTACCTGGCGGGCGCGTACAAGGCGCTGGAGCAGACCGTCCCCGAGGACGTGAAGACCGACGACCTGAAGGACATCATCGCCTGGCTGGGCGAGCTGGTCCGCCAGGTCGACTCCAGCCTGCTGGACGAGTGGGAGCAGCTGGCCAACCCGACCGACCCGCAGTCGGCCGAGGTGGCGCTGGACGACAAGCCGGCGCCGGTGACGGCCAACGCCCGGGCGTTCCGGGTCCTGGTGCGCAACGAGATGTTCCGCCGTGTGGAGCTGTGCGCGCTGGAGCACTACGACGCGCTGGCCGAGCTGGACGGCGAGTACGGCTGGGACGCGGACCGCTGGGCGGACGCCATGGACGGGTACTGGGACGAGTACGACGACCTGGGCACCGGGCCGAACGCGCGCGGGCCGAAGATGCTGCTGATCGAGGAGGCGGACTCGTCCTGGCGGGTCCGGCAGATCTTCGACGACCCGGAGGGCGACCACGACTGGGGCATCAGCGCCGAGGTCGACCTCTACGGGTCCGACGAGGAGGGCCGGGCGGTGCTGCGGATCACCTCGGTGGACCGGCTGGGCGGCTGACGGCCCGCCGGCCCCGGTGCGGGTCCGGGCCCGCTCAGGGCCGGGCCCGGCGATCAGGACGGCGGCAGCGGCATCCTGACACCGCGTCGGAAAGGGGCGGGCGGAGTGCACTCCGCCCGCCCCGTCGCATGCGGCGCTACATCCAGACGAAGGGCGCGCCGGCCGTGGCGGAGAGCGCCCGGGTCGCCTCGTCGAGCATCTGCTCGACGCTGGGGGAGCCGGTGGACGGCACCGGCAGCGGGGTGCCGGCGGAGGCGGAGGGGGCCGGCGAGGCCGCGTGGGCGTCGACCGGCCGCGAGCTGGTGACCGTCACGTAGTGGCCGACCAGCTCGACCCGCGGATCGCCGCCGGGCCGGGCCGCGCCGGCGGCCTGGGCGGGCGCGGCGGAGGCGTCGGGGAGGACGAAGGCCACCGAGCCGGGCTTGGCGCGCAGCGCCTCCGCGGCTCTGGCGGCGGAGGCGGCGTCCGCGAACCGCAGCAGGGTGACGCTGCTGAGCACCGGCTTCTCCTGGCCGGCGAAGCTGACGGCGAGGTAGCCGCGGCAGCCGCCGTCGCGCAGGAGGTCCAGGGTGCGGTCCTGGAGCACCTCGGTGCAGTTGTCGCCCCGGCGGGCGCCGGAGCGCTTGCCCTTGTAACCGCCCGCCTCGATCAACCGCTGGGCGGGGAAGTAGGCGTCGACGTCCAGGGCTTCGGGGTCGGCGACCGCGCGCGGCGCGTCCCCGACGACCGGTGGCGACTTGGTCGCGTCCTTGCTGGACGGACCGAGCCCGGGTATGAAGTCGCCGGGCGTCGGGCTGGTGATGACCCATCCTCCGGCCGCCACCACGCCGATCACCACGACCCAGCCGACGACCCGGCGGGCGGTCACTCTCCTGGCCCGGTACGCCCCGACGGGCCGTTCGGACGTCTGGCCTACCGGTCGTTCCGCCGGTCGTTCCGCGGGTGACGGGGCGTGCTCCCCCTGCGTGGTCATGGCGCCGATTGTATGCAGGTCACGCGTGGTGGAGATCACTGGGGCGGGCTCCGGCGGCCGTCGCGCGACGCCCCGACCCGGCCCCGCACCCGACGTGACCTGCACCACTACCGTGAGCTTCGACACTGTGACAACTCGCACATCCTCCCCGGGATCTTCTGGTGGGTTTCCTCTGGCGTCTCTCGCGGGCCAGGAGGCAGGATCAGGCCCATGGATCTGCTCGATACCCTCACCGCCAAGGGCCTGCGTGGGGAGACCCCTACCCGCGAGGAGGCGCTGGCCGTCCTCGCCACCACCGACGACGACCTGCTGGACGTGGTCGCGGCCGCCGGGCGGGTGCGCCGGCGGTGGTTCGGCCGCCGGGTCAAGCTCAACTACCTGGTGAACCTCAAGAGCGGGCTCTGCCCGGAGGACTGCTCGTACTGCTCGCAGCGGCTGGGCTCCAAGGCCGGGATCCTCAAGTACACCTGGCTGAAGCCGGGCCAGGCCGCCGAGGCCGCGAAGGCCGGAGTGAGCGGCGGCGCCAAGCGCGTCTGCCTGGTGGCGAGCGGGCGCGGTCCGACGGACCGTGACATCGACCGGGTCACCGACACCATCACCGCCATCAAGGACGCCGACCCCTCGGTGGAGGTGTGCGCCTGTCTGGGCCTGCTCTCCGACAACCAGGCCGAGCGGCTGAAGGCGGCCGGCGCCGACGCCTACAACCACAACCTCAACACCTCCGAGGGCACGTACGGCGCCATCACCACCACCCACACGTACGCCGACCGGGTCGACACCGTGCGGAAGGCGCACGGTGCGGGCCTGTCCGCCTGCTCGGGCCTGATCGCCGGCATGGGCGAGAGCGACGAGGACCTGGTGGACGTCGTCTTCGCGCTGCGCGAGCTGGGCTCGGACTCGGTGCCCGTGAACTTCCTGATCCCGTTCGAGGGCACCCCGCTGGCCAAGGAGTGGAACCTCACCCCGCAGCGCTGCCTGCGCATCCTGTCGATGGTCCGGTTCGTCAACCCGGACACCGAGGTGCGGATCGCCGGCGGTCGCGAGGTGCACCTGCGAACCCTGCAGCCGCTGGGCCTGCACGTCGCGAACTCCATCTTCCTGGGCGACTACCTGACCAGCGAGGGGCAGGCCGGGCAGGCCGACCTCGACATGATCCGGGACTCCGGCTTCGAGGTGGAGGGCATGGGCGAGGCCACCCTGCCCCGGCACCGGGCGGACGCCCTCGCGGGCGGCGGCTGCGGCACCGGCGCGGCCACCGGCGGAGGCTGCGGCAGCGGCGCGGCGTCCGACACGCCGGCCGACGCCGCGGACGCCCCGTCGGGCGGGCCGTGCGGGACGGGCGGCGGCTGCGGCCCGTGCGGAGGACACGGCGGGCACGCCGGACACGGCGGGACGCTCGACGCGGAGCCCGCGGCGGCGGCCGAGGCGCCCGGGCTCGACGAGCCGGCCGAGCTCGTCGAGGTCGCCGGGCCGGCCGGTGGGAGCGGCGACGAGTCGCGCACCGACCTCGTCCGGGTCCGCCGTCGTGGCGCCGGCACCGAGCTCGCGCCCAACGCCTGATCACCCGCCGCACGGAACGGAACGGTACGGAAGTAGACCCCTCATGGCCCAGCTGTCCACGGACACCCTCCTCGCGCTCGACCGGGCGCACGTCTGGCACCCCTACGGACCGATGCCCGGCACCGCCACCCCGTACGTCGTGGAGTCGGCGTCCGGCGTCCGGCTCACGCTGGCCGCGCCGGTCGCGGGCGGCCACCGCGAACTGATCGACGGCATGTCGTCCTGGTGGGCGGCGATCCACGGGTACGGCCACCCGGTGCTGGACGAGGCGGTGCGCGGACAGCTGGGCCGGATGAGCCACGTCATGTTCGGCGGGCTCACCCACGAACCGGCCGTCCGGCTGGCCGCCACGCTGGTGGAGATCACTCCGGAACCCCTGCAGCACGTCTTCCTCGCCGACTCCGGCTCGGTGGCCGTCGAGGTCGCGATGAAGATGTGCCTGCAGTACTGGCAGTCCGTCGGCCGGCCCGAGAAGCGCCGGCTGCTCACCTGGCGCGGCGGCTACCACGGCGACACCTTCCACCCCATGTCGGTCTGCGACCCCCAGGGCGGCATGCACCACCTGTGGGGCGGGGTGCTGCCCGGCCAGCTCTTCGCGGCGCAGCCGCCGGCCGGCTTCGACGCCCCGCTCGACGACGCCTACGTGCAGTCCTTCGACGAGCTGATGGAGCGTCACGCGGGCGAGCTCGCGGCGGTGATCGTCGAGCCGGTGGTGCAGGGCGCGGGCGGGATGCGGTTCCACTCCCCCGCCTACCTGCGGATGCTGCGCGAACTCTGCGACCGGCACGGGGTGTTGCTGGTCTTCGACGAGATCGCCACCGGGTTCGGCCGCAGCGGTGCGCTGTTCGCGGCCGACCACGCGGGCGTCTCCCCGGACGTGATGTGCCTGGGCAAGGCGATGACGGGCGGCTACCTCACCATGGCGGCGGCGCTGTGCACGGCGGAGATCGCCGACGGGATCAGCCGGGGCGAGATGCCGGTGCTGGCCCACGGCCCGACGTTCATGGGCAACCCGCTGGCGGCGGCCGTCGCGAACGCCTCGATCGACCTGCTGCTCGGACAGGACTGGCAGACGGAGGTCAAGCGCCTCGAAGCCGGCCTGCGGGACGGCCTGGCGGACGCGGCCGGGCTGCCGGGCGTCCACGAGGTGCGGGTGCTCGGTGCGATCGGCGTCGTGCAGCTGGACCACCCGGTGGACATGGCGGCGGCGACCGAGGCCGCCGCCCGGGAGGGCGTCTGGCTGCGCCCGTTCCGGGACCTCATCTACACCATGCCGCCGTACGTGACCGGCGACGAGGACGTGGCGCGGATCGCCGCGGCCGTCACGGCGGCGGCGGTGGCGGGATGAGCGCCCGGATCGTGTTCGTGACCGGGACGGGCACCGAGGTCGGCAAGACCGTGACCACGGCCGCCGTCGCCGCGGCGGCGCTGCGGGCCGGGCTGCGGGTCGCGGTGCTGAAACCCGGGCAGACCGGCGTCGCGCCGGGGGAGGCCGGCGACGTCGAGGAGGTCGCCCGACTGGCCGGCGGTCCGCTGACGCTCCGTGAACTCAGCCGCTACCCCGAGCCGTTGGCGCCGGACACGGCGGCTCGACGGGCGGGTCTGCCGTACCTGGCGGCGGAGGACGTCGCGAGGGCGGTGGCCGAACTGGCCGACCGGCACGACCTGGTGCTGGTGGAGGGGGCAGGCGGCCTGCTGGTCCGCTACGACGGGCAGGGCCGGACCCTGGCCGACCAGGCGCAGGCGGTGCGCGGCCTCGGGCTGCCGGCCGAGGTGCTGCTGGTGGCGACGGCCGGTCTCGGCACGCTCAACACCACCGCGCTCACGGCGGAGGCACTCGCCGCGCGCGGCCTGCCGCTGCTCGGTGTGGTGGTCGGCGCCTGGCCCCGCTCGCCCGGCCTCGCCGACCGCTGCAACCTCGCCGACCTGCCCCGCGCCGCCGCCGCCCCGCTGCTCGGTGCGCTGCCCGAACGGGCCGCCGGCGCGGAGGACTTCCCCGCCGTGGCGGCCGCCTCGCTCGCCCCCGGGCTGTACGGCCGGTGGGACGCGGCCGGGTTCACCGCGGAGCACGGCGCCGGCTGAGCGCCGGCTTTGCGCCGGCCGGGGCGTGGGCCGGGGCGCAGGGCTCTGGCCTCGCGCCCCGGCCCGTGGCCGGCCTCCTCCCGGGGGCCGGTCACCACCGTGCGCGCGCCGGGGCGGGAACGCGATGGTATTCGCTCGAACGGGTGAGATCCCGGCACCACCCGGTCCGCTGCGCGACAGGCCTCAATACCGTTCTCCGCATGACGGATGGCCTGATGGTGGACGAGGCCCTGCGGGCCCTCGCCGCGCTCGAAGCGGCGTGGAAGGACGACGACGAGGCACTGGCCGCGCTGGCCACCCGGGGACCGGCCGAACAACCGCTCGCCGCGCTCGTCGCGGCGTACGGCGAGCACGCCGTGGACACGCTGATGGCGCTGGCGTTCGGACTGCGGTCGAGCATGACCGACGAGGAGCTGGCGGAGCTGAGCGACGCCGTCAGCTCCAACATCGGGGCCCGGATGAGCGCCCTGCTCACCCAGACCCTGCGCGCCTGGGGCGAGACCGCCGGCGACGACCTCGACGTGGTCAAGGTGATCGCGCACGCGGTGATCGACGCGATGCGGGCGGTCACGGAGGAGCCGAGCAAGACGGACGTCCTCCCCCTGCTCGCCACCTTCCGCACGTACGCGCTCAGCAATCCCTGACGGGCCCCGACAGGTCACCGCCGGACGGACGGCGCACCTGGCCGGCCGGCGCGCCGTCCTACCGGCCCGTCCGCCTACCCGTCCGCCTACCCGCCGGCCGGCCCGGGGGCCGTCTCGGGGGCCGTCTCGGGCGGGCTGTGCGGATACCACCTGATTGAATGACGGTATGCACGATCTCCTGCTCCGTCTGCCCGACATCCCCGCGCTCCGCGACCGGTGCCGGGCCCTGGCCATGCTCGACGCCGTCCTCAGCCCCGACTGGGGCGACCGGTACTACTCCTTCGACGCGCACTGGGGCGAGGGCGAGGAGATGGCCTCGATGCGCAACGGGCAGGGCGACGACTGGTTCATGGTCTTCTCGGCGGCCGGCGTGTACGCCCGCGGCCTCGACCACGAGGCGCCCAACGCGCCGCACCTGCTGGCGGAGGTGCCCGAGTCCTTCCGGTCGTACGTCGACGAGCCGGCGTTCGCCGACTCCGAGGGCCGGCCGGACCTCACCGTCTGCTTCTGGCGGGAGAGCGGGGACACCCGCTGGCAGGCCCCGCAGACCGCCCCCACCGGCGGTGTGGAGCTCTTCGGACTGCTGGCCGACGGCACGGCCACCGCGTACCGGGCGTGGGCCGAGGACTACTACGAGCCCGAGCACGAGCCGGACCTCGCCGCCGTCGAGCACGTCCTGGCGCTCCGTCCGCTCACCGGAGCCGTCGTGTCCGCCCTCAATCCGGAGACGGACCTGGGCGACATCGCCGACGACATCGCCGGGATCGGCTACCCGGCCTGAACCCGGGTGGCCGGACCGCCCCGGCGGCCCGGCGGCGACCGGACCGCCTGGGCTGCCCCGGCTACAGCGCGGCCTCGTCCAGACGGCGGCGCTGCTCCTCGGACAGGGTCACGTCGAGGGCACCGAGCACCTCGTCGAGCTGGGCGATCCCGCTCACCCCGACCAGCGGCAGGATCCGCGGCTCGTGGTCGAGCAGCCAGCTGAGCGCCACCTGGTTGACGGTGGCACCGGACTGCTCGGCGACCTCGCGCAGGGCGGCGAGCCGCCTCGGCGTGCCCGGGTGGTCGTAGGCGGCGCCGATCTCCACCTCGGGGCGGGTGAGGCCGCCGGAGAGGAGCGGGCTGTACGCCCAGAGCCGGAGGTCTCCCTCGGAGCGGACGTAGTCGAGGAGTTCGGACGTCACGTGGACGTGCGCCGAGGAGAGCAGCGGCACGTCGAACCGCGGCTGGAGGTACGAGTAGCGGTACTGGAGGTGGCTGTACCGCGGCTGCGCGCCGGCCAGCGCCCGTGCCCGCTCCACCCGCCAGACCGCGTGGTTGCTGGCGCCGACGGCCCCCGCCTTGCCGGACGTCACGAGGTCGGCGAAGGTCTCCACGGTCTCGGCGAGCGGGACGGACCGGTCCTCGATGTGGCTCCAGTACACGTCCACGTGATCGGTGCCGAGGCGGCGCAGGCTGCCCTCGATACCGGCCCGGACCGCCTTCTCCGAGAGCCCTTCGGCCGCCTCCAGCCCGGCCCCCGGAACGGACGGACGGGCGCCCACCTTGGTGCTGATGACGACCCGGTCGCGGGCGTTGCGGTCGGCCAGCCAGCGGCCGATGACCTCCTCGCTCTCGTCCCCGGTCGCGCCGTCGAGCCAGAAGGCGTAGTTGTTGGCGGTGTCGAGGACGGTCCCGCCCGCCTCGACGAACCGGTCCAGGATCCGGAACGAGGTCTCCTCGTCGACGATCGTGCCGAAGCCCAACGTGCCCAACACAATGGTGCGCTGAGGAACAGTCATGGATGAGCCTTCCGTAGTGGTCTGGACCATCCAAGACCGAATCACGATCACCCGCAACCGCTTATCCCCCGGCTCCGCACGGCCGGTCGCCGCGATCGGCTCGGCGCCGGACGGGCCGGGGAGTCCGGCCCCCGGCTACGGGCGGGCTACGGGCGGGGGGCCGGGACCTCCGGGCGGACGAGGGCCCGCGCGAACGGCTCGCCGCTGCGGCGCGCGTACGTCATGCGCTCCTTCACCTCGTGGAGGGTGCGGGGGCGGTAACCGGGGCCGCCGCAGCAGCTCTTGTGGAAGCGGACGCCCGCGTGGAGCAGCACCGCGAGCGTCCGCCAGCCGGCGGCGTCACGCCTGCGCGGGGCCGCGAAGGCGGAGCCCGCGTGGACCATCGGGCCGGCGCAGCGCGGGCAGACCCGACCGCGGTCACGGTCGTAGGGCTGCTTGTACGAGGCCCGGCAGGGCAGGCAGACGTAGGAGGTCTTGGCGTGGGCCATTCCGCCAGCGTAGGGGCGCCCGGGCACGGCGATCGACCGGTTTTCCACGCGGCGGCCCGGCCTCCGTCCAGGACGTCGCGGGCACGAGTGCGGTGCCGAAGGGGCGGTGCCGGGCGGTGCCGGAGGGGCGGTGCCGAAGGAAAAGGTCGAACACCCGGCTGCCGGGCCGCGAAGCGGAGGGGACCGCCTCCGAGCAGGGCGGACCGCCCCGCCCGCGGGGGGTGCCCACGGCACCGGCCGAGCCCCCGGACCCTCCGGCCGGTCCGGTGACGTGCGGAACTGTGCTAGACCTTGGGTAATCAAAGGGGCCCACGTGCACCAGCTCAACCTCGGAGTCATGGCACAGTCGCGCAAAGAGAACGAGCGCCGACTGCCGATTCATCCCTCACACTTCGAGCGGATCGACCCCGACCTCCAGGGGCGCATCTTCCTTGAACACGGCTACGCCGAAGGTTTCGGCGTCCCGGACGAACAACTGGCGCCACTGGTCGCCGGCTTCCGCTCACGCGAGCAACTGCTCGCCGAATGCGGCGTCATCCTGCTGGCCAAACCGCAGGCGGCGGAACTCGTGGAGTTCCGCGACGGACAGGTCCTCTGGGGCTGGCCGCACTGCGTCCAGGACGAGGAACTCACGCAGATCGCCATCGACCGCCGGTTGACCCTGATCGCCTTCGAGGCGATGAACCACTGGACCAACGACGGCTCGTTCAACCTGCACGTCTTCCACAAGAACAACGAGCTTGCCGGGTACTCCTCGGTGCTGCACGCCCTCCAGCTCACCGGCTCGACCGGTGACTACGGCCGCCGTCTGCGGGCCGTGGTCCTGGGCTTCGGCGCGACGGCCCGGGGTGCGGTGACGGCGCTCAGCGCGCTCGGCGTGCACGACGTCGACGTGCTCACCCAGCGCGGGGTGACGGCGGTCAGCTCACCGATCCACTCCACGCGGATCGTGCAGTTCGACCGCGACGAGAACGACGACCGGCGCAGCTTCGTGCTGTCCGAGGACGGCCGGGTGCCACTGGCCGGGTTCCTCGCCGAGCACGACATCATCATCAACTGCGTCCTGCAGGACACCGCCGCTCCGCTGACCTTCCTCGACGAGGAGGATCTCGGACTGCTGGCACCCGGCACCCTCATCGTCGACGTGTCCTGCGACGAGGGGATGGGCTTCAGCTGGGCCCGTCCCACGTCCTTCACGGAGCCGACGTTCCAGGTCGGCGACAACGTCCGGTACTACGGCGTCGACCACAGCCCGTCCTACCTGTGGAACTCGGCGACCTGGGAGAACAGCGAGGCGCTGCTGCCCTTCCTGCGAGCGGTGCTCGCCGGTCCGGAGGCGTGGAGCTCCAACGAGACCCTGCGGCGCGCGATCGAGATCCGCGACGGAGTCGTCCAGAACCCGAGCATCCTGGCCTTCCAGCACCGCTCGGCGGACTATCCGCACCAGTCCCTGGGGCTGTCGGCCGCCGCCTGACGCGACTCGCCCCCGCCGGCTCCCGGGAACCCGCCCGGGCACCGCCCGCCGTCCCGTCGACGAAGGGCTTCGGCCGGCCCCGGAGGCCCCGTCCTCCGGGGCCGGCCGGCCGCCGTGCGCCGGCTACCCCGGGGTGACCAGCTTGCTCAGCGCGAGGCCGATCCGGTCCACGGCCTCACCGACCTCCTCGGGCTGCCGGGCGGTGAAACAGAGCCGGAAGAACCCCGGGGCGGGGCTGTGCATCGTGCCGCCGGGGAGGAGGGAGACCTCCGTGGGAGGGCCGGCCAGGTGGTTGAAGAGCCACAGCTCGTCCCGGTCCAGCCCGCTGCCGGCCGTGACCGGCAGCGGGGCGTCGCCGTGCGCGCCCTCCGGCGGGCGCTTGCCGAGGTACTCCTGGAGGTCGAGCCAGAAGAACTGGGCCGGGTTGTCACCGTCCAGGTACACGAACTCGATGTCGTTGGCGACCAGCCGGTCCTTCACCTTCTCGAAGCTCCCGCTCAGCAGCTCGCGGTAGCGCCGCATCGCGTAGTCGGTGTACAGCTCCGAGCCGGCGCCGTTCACCGTGCTCGACAGGAGCGAGCCGATCACGTAGTGCTTCAGCGAGTCGAAGGGCGTGAACCAGGACAGCGGGTGCTTCTTCTCCTCGATGCCCGTCGTGCCCAGCATCGCCCGCTGCACCGGCCCGTACTTGGAGACCAGGAAGCCCGTCCGGAACCCCGACAGCCCGAAGTCCTTGGCGAAGCCCCACACCACGTGGATCCGCTCGGGGTTCCGCCGGTAGGCGTCCAGGGCCACCGCGCTGGTGAACGGGATCCGGCCGCCGTCGACCTGCGAGTGGGAGTAGATCTCGTCGGAGACGATGTGCAGGTCGGTCTCGTCGATCGCCCAGGTGTAGATCTCCTCCAGCAGTTCCTTGCCGTAGTTGACGCCCAGCGGGTTGTGCGGGTTCGTCAGCACCAGCAGCCTCGGCTGCCGGGCGGTCTGCCGCTCGTACTCCCGGAACCGCTCCTTGATCAGGTCCAGCGTCAGCCGGAACCGCCCGGGGCCCTCCGTCGGCAGGTCCACCGGGACGCAGGTGAGCCTGGGCCGCTGTTCGAACGACCAGTTGAACCCCTGCCAGTACGGCGCCGGCAGCAGCACGGCGTCCCCCTCGACCAGCGGCGGCGGGCCGGGCTCGCCGGGCCTCGGTGCGTCCTGGAGCGCGAAGGCGAGGCACTCCAGCGCCGAGGCGACGCCCGCCGTCCCGAAGACGTCCCCCGCCGCCACCGGGGCGTCCCACGCCTTGGCGAGCAGCGCCGCCACCTGCCCCCGCAGTTCCGGCGTGCCGTACGCGGACATGTAGTGGATGTACGGCTCGGGGAGCAGGGCGGTGTGGTCGAACACCGCCTTCTGCATCGAGTCGTCGTAGACGAGGACGTTCTCCGCCACGGAGAGGTCGACGGCGGAGTCGGGCGCCAGGTGGCGGTGGTAGAAGGCGAGTGCCTGCTCGAAGTCGGGGATGCGCGCGAGCAGCTCGGCGGCCTCGTTCGGGCCGGTGGGGGTGACGGGGGTGGTCATGGTGGGGAGCACTCCTCCGGGTCGGCCGGATTCGCCGGATTCGCCCGCCGGTCACGGAACGTGGCGACATCGGCATGGTTCGCATACGGATAGTGTCAGCGCACCACGCCCCCGAGACCCCCGCCAGCGATCGGCACCCATCCGGCGACGGCTGGCGGCCGGCGGCACCCGTCACGCCGGGACGACCCGTACCCGACCCGGCATCGACCCGGCCCCGGCGGAGGTCGCGCGAAGGTCGGGCCGACGTCAGGCCGGCGTCGGGGCGAGGTCAGGCCGACGCCAGCGGCTTCGCCCAGCGGGTCCACTGCGGCTGCGGCCCGTACCCCGCGGCCTGCCAGGTCCGGTGGCCGAGGAGGTTCTCGTCCAGCACCATCGCGTCGGCCCGCCGCCCGCCGAGAGCGGCGAAGCGCTCCTCCGCGGCGGCCAGCAGGGCGGCGCCGATGCCCCGGCGACGATGATCCGGGTCGACGGCCAGACGGTAGAGGTGACAGCGCCAGCCGTCCCACCCGGCGATCACCGTGCCGAGCAGGACGGCCGGATCGTCCACCCGTACCGCGACGATCAGGCACTCCGGGTCGCGGGCCAGCAGCGCGGCCACCCCGGCCGCGTCGTCGGTGATGCTGGTGCCCTTCGCCGCGCGGGCCCAGAGGGCGAGTACGGCGGGGATCTCGTCGGGGGTGGCGGTGCGCAGCGCGTGGTCGGTCATGCCGCCGTGTCTACCAGGGCGTTCGCACGCGCCGCCGGGAATTCCGCGGAGCGGAACGGTCCCCGGCCGACCGCAGCAGACCCGCAGCAGGCCCCCGGCGGGGCGGGAGGCGGGGCGGGGCGGCCCTCAGCCGCCCGCCAGCGACCACACGGTGGTGGTCTTCAGCGCCGCGTCCTCCAGGTCCGCGACCACCGGGACCTCGTACTCGGCCAGCTCGGTGAACCGTCCGCGCGGCAGGTAGGCACGGCCCGGGTCGCCCACGATCACCACCGCGCCCCGGGCCCGGGCGCGCTCCAGGAAGGGCAGGAAGCGGGCCGCCATCGCCCGCTCGTAGAAGACGTCCCCGGCGAGCACCACCTCGGCCGGGGCGCCGTCGCCGTCCAGCAGGTCCGCGAACGCCGCGTCCACCCGGACGCCGTTCGCCTCG
Organism: Kitasatospora sp. NPDC058406; assembly: GCF_042722765.1. Taxonomy (NCBI): domain Bacteria; kingdom Bacillati; phylum Actinomycetota; class Actinomycetes; order Kitasatosporales; family Streptomycetaceae; genus Kitasatospora; species Kitasatospora sp. NPDC058406. The sequence continues at coordinate 1,559 of NZ_JBHXKE010000126.1, read as the reverse complement.
GCGTTGACCCCGATCGCGGCGACCGCGTACGCGTCGATCTCGGCCGCCCGCACCGAGGCGGCCCCGCGCAGCGCCGCCGCGATCCCGACCAGCCCGGAGCCGGCCGCGAGGTCCAACACCGTCCGGCCGTCGACCAGTTCCGGGTGGTCCAGCACGTAGCGGGCCACGCCGACCCCGCCCGCCCAGGCGAACGCCCAGAACGGCGGCGGCAGTCCGCGCTCGCCCCGCGCGTCCTCGGTCGTCTCCCAGAGCGCGATGGCGTCCTCCGCCATGTGCAGGTTCACCTCCGGCACGAACGGCACGGGTCGGACCACCGTCTCGCGGCGCACAAACTCCCGGTCCGACCGGGCAGTTGCGGCGGACTCGGCCGGTCGCGTCTCGTTCAGCATGCGTGCAGCATAGAGCCCGTGACCAGGTGCTCCGCCCACCCGACCACTCGGACGGCCCCGGCCGCGCCCGGTCCGCGCCCCGGCCCGCGCCCCGGCCCGTGTCCCGGACACCGGTCCGCGAGGTGCTCCCGCTCCGTGTCCCGGACGGCCGAAAGACGACCCGCGGACCCGGCCGAACGGCCCCGCACAACGGGTAGGTACTCCGCGTGGTCGGCACGGGGCCGGCCGGAGACGGGGGTCGGCGATGTCGGACAAAGCGCTCACGGGCAAAGCTCTCGGGGGCAAGGCGGCGGTCGTCACGGGCGGCTCGCGCGGGATCGGGCGGGCCGTCGTCGAACGGCTGACCGCGGACGGGGCGGACGTCGTGTTCGCGTACGCGGGCAACGAGGCGGCCGCGGCCGAGGTGGTCCGCACGGTGCGGGCCAACGGTTCCGGCCGGGCGCACGCGGTACGGGTCGACCTGGGCGAGCCCGACGGCGCGGAGCGGCTGATGACCGAGGCCGAGGAGCACCTCGGCGGGCTGGACATCCTCGTCAACAACGCGGCGCTCACCTTCACCAGGGCCACGCTCGCCGAGACCGACCCGGCCGACTTCGACGCCGTCCTGGCCGTCAGCGCGCGCGCCGTCTTCCTGACCCTCCGCTACGCGGCCCGGCGGATGCGCGACAACGGGCGGATCGTCAACATCTCCAGCCTGAACACCCGCCGCCCCACCGACGGCATCGCCGCCTACCTCGCCGGCAAGGGCGCCCTCGAACAGCTGACGGCCGCCGCCGCCCTCGAACTCGGCCCGCGCGGCATCACCGCCAACACCGTCTCCCCCGGTCCGGTCGAGACGGACCTGCTGCGCGCCGTCAACCCGCCCCACGCCCTGGAGGTGGTGGCCGGGCTGACGCCGCTGCGGCGGCTCGGGCAGCCGTCGGACATCGCGGACGTGGTGGCCTTCCTGGCCGGACCGGACGGGCGGTGGGTCTCCGGGCAGAACCTGGGGGCCACCGGCGGACTCGGCTGACGGGGTGACGGGGGCCGCAGGCCCCGGCGCGCCGGGGCCGCCCGGGCCCGGCGTGGCCCGGGTGGTCCGGCCCGCCGGGAGGGGCCGGGCCACCCGGGCCGCGCGCCGCCACCGACGCGGTGCCGGCCGGCACGCGACCGGCCGCGTGCCCCGAGAGG
>NZ_JBHXKE010000125.1:19576-27084 GCF_042722765.1 Kitasatospora sp. NPDC058406 | reverse complement strand
CCACTCCAGGGGGGCGGCCGTTCCGGCGTTTCGCGGGCTACTTGCCCGTACTCACGAGTTCCCGTTCTCCGTCACTCCCGCCCCCGTCGCTCCCGCCTCCGGCGGACTCGCGGCGGTTGCGCAGGATGGACGACCCCAGGGCGAGGCCGATGAAGGCGACACCGATCAGGCCGGTGACGATCTCCGGGATGTGGTACTCGATGCCGACCATCAGGATCACGGCCAGCGCGCCGATCGCGTAGTGCGCGCCGTGCTCCAGGTAGACGTAGTCGTCCAGGGTGCCCTTGCGGACCAGGAAGACGGTCAGCGAGCGGATGTACATCGCGCCGATACCGAGGCCCAGGGTGATCTGGAAGATGTCGCTGGAGATGGCGAACGCACCGACCACGCCGTCGAAGGAGAACGACGCGTCGAGCACCTCCAGGTACATGAAGAGGAAGAACGCGGCCCTGCCGCCCACCTGGACGATGGACTTGCCGCCCTTCTCGGCGGCCTCCTCCTTCTCGACCTCCTCCTCCAGGCCCGACTCGAAGACCGAGGAGAGCCCGTTGACGGAGAGGTAGGTGACCAGGCCGAGCACCCCGGCGAGCAGCACCGTCTCGGCGTGCTCCCCGGCGAAGAAGTTGGACGCCAGCAGCAGGGTGACCAGGGCGACGACGGTGGAGAAGGCCTCCAGCTTGCCGACCTTCTCCAGCGGACGCTCGATCCAGGCCAGCCAGTTGTAGTCCTTCTCCTCGAAGATGAAGTCGAGGAAGATCATCAGCAGGAAGACGCCACCGAAGGCCGCGATGGCCGGGTTGGCCATTTCCAGGTACTGGGCGTAGGTGTGGCCCTCGTAGGTCTTGTCACTGTGCAGCGCGAGGTCGATGACCGTCGCCGGGTTGAGGTGCGCGGTGAGACCGACGACCAGCAGCGGGAAGATCAGCCGCATACCGAAGACGGCGATCAGCACGCCGATGGTGAGGAAGATCTTCTGCCAGTACGGGTTCATCCGCTTCAACACCGTGGCGTTGACCACCGCGTTGTCGAACGAGAGGGAGATCTCCAGGATGGAGAGGATCAGCACGATGCCGAATCCCTCGGCTCCCCAGAGCAGGCCGGCGGCGATCAGGCCTGCGATGGTGATCGCGAATGACCAGCCGAATGTGCGGAGGAACACGGGACTTGGTTACCTTTCGGGTTCATGGCGTCAAGGACGTCGGGTACGTCCGACACGGCGAATGCGTCGAACGCGACGATCGCGGCCTTTACTGTACGTTTACGCCGAAATCGAGGGCAATGCCCCGCAGGCCCGAGGCGTAGCCCTGACCCACCGCGCGGAACTTCCACTCGCCGGCGTACCGGTACAGCTCACCGAAGATCATCGCGGTCTCGCTGGACGCGTCCTCGGAGAGGTCGTAGCGGGCGATCTCCTGCCCGTCCAGGGAGTTGACCACCCGGATGTAGGCGTTGCGCACCTGGCCGAAGTTCTGCAGGCGCGAGTCGGCGTCGTAGATCGAGACCGGGAAGACCACCTTGTCGATCTGCGGCGGCACGAGGTCCAGATTGACCAGCACGACCTCGTCGTCGCCGTCGCCGTCACCGGTGAGGTTGTCACCGGTGTGTTCGACCGAGCCCTCGGGGCTCTTCAGGTTGTTGTAGAAGACGAAGTACTCGTCACCGACCACCCGACCGCCCGAGCAGAGCAGCGCGCTCGCGTCGAGGTCGAACGGCGCGCCGGTCGTGGACCGGGCGTCCCAGCCGAGACCGATCTGCACCTGTGTCAGATTCGGCGCGGCCTTCGTGAGCGAGACATTCCCACCCTTGGCGAGCGTGACACTCATGACTTGTCGTTCCTCCCTTGCCTCCCGGGGCGCATCTCAGGTCTATTCCCCCGCGACCCCGGCCGGCCCCTTCCGGCCGGCTGAACTTTCCTGAACTCCCATCCTTCCAGTGCGGCGGACCGGTTCGAAGCCGGGGCGCACGAAGCAGTCCGCGCGGCTCCGGACACGGAACGCGCGGCACCGGACACGGAACGCGCGCGGCTCCGGACACGGAACGGCGCCCCGAACGCGAACGGCCGGGGCGGCCGCCGGTGCCCTCGCACCCGCGGCCGCCCCGGCCTGCGCTGTCCCGTGGGGGCCGTCACCAGCCCCGCCCCGGCTCAGACGTTGACGCCGAAGTCCTGGGCGATCCCGCGCAGGCCGGAGGCGTAGCCCTGGCCGATGGCGCGGAACTTCCACTCGACGCCGTTGCGGTAGAGCTCGCCGAAGACCATCGCCGTCTCGGTGGAGGCGTCCTCGGAGAGGTCGTACCGGGCCAGCTCCTTGTTGTCCGCCTGGTTCACCACGCGGATGAAGGCGTTGCGGACCTGGCCGAAGTTCTGCGTACGGTTCTCGGCGTCGTAGATCGAGACCGGGAAGACGATCTTCTCCACGTCGGCCGGCACGGTGGCCAGGTTGACCTTGATCTGCTCGTCGTCGCCCTCGCCCTCACCGGTGAGGTTGTCACCGGTGTGCTCGACGGAGCCGTCGGGGCTCTTCAGGTTGTTGAAGAAGACGAAGTTGCCGTCCAGGCCGACCCTGCCCTGGTCGTTGCAGAGCAGCGCACTGGCGTCCAGGTCGAAATCCGTGCCCGTGGTGGTGCGGACGTCCCAGCCAAGGCCGACGATCACGGCGGTCAGGCCCGGGGCCTCCTTGGTGAGCGAGACATTGCCGCCCTTGCTCAGGCTGACACCCACTTGTCCTCCAAGAGTCGGGAGGCACGCCCTGGTGCCCCCGTGGTGCGGTTCAAGGCTCCGGGGCGATTCACCGCCGGGCCTCTGACCAGCCAACGGACCGATCGTAGTGCCGGGTTCCCGTCCGCGTGAGCGAACGGGTCCGACATGGCCACCGAACCGCATCCGAGTCCTGTCCGCATCGCACGCGAAGCGCACCCGAAGCGGACCGCAACCGCGCCCCGAACCGGACCGGAACCGCCCCGGCCCCGCCCGAACCGCGCCCCCGAACCGCGCCGCACCTGCACCGCACCCGCACCGTGGCCCCGTCCGGCCCCGCCCGAGGGGCTCAGAGCGCGCCGAGGACCTTCAGGTACTCCTGCTCGTCACGGGCGTCCGGCAGGCCGTTCACGACGCTCCAGCGGACGACGCCGGCCTTGTCGATCACGAAGGTGCCCCGGACGGCGCAGCCCTTCTCCTCGTCGAAGACGCCGTAGGCGCGCGAGACCTCGCCGTGCGGCCAGAAGTCGGAGAGCAGCGGGAAGTCCAGGCCCTCCTGGTCGGCGAAGATCCGCTGGCTGAACGGCGAGTCGTTGGAGAGGCCGAGGACCTGCACCTCGTCGTTCTGCAGGCGCGGCAGCTCCTTCTGGATCGCGCAGACCTCGCCGGTGCAGACGCCGGTGAAGGCGAACGGGTAGAACACCAGGACGACGTTCTTCTCGCCCCGGAAGTCGGAGAGCCGGACCAGCTCGCCGTGCTGGTTCTTCAGCTCGAAGTCCGGAGCCTCGGTGCCGATCTCGATGGCCATGGTGGGACCTTTCTGACGCGAAGGGGCCGCGCCCCGCGGGCGCGACGAGCGCCATCCTCGCATTCGTCGGTACCGGTTCGGCCGGACGGGTGACGGCCGCGCCGTCCGGGGCCACCGCTTTCGCCCTGGGCGAACATCCTGCTGGTCAGAGCCTCCGGCCGGAACGCCAAAAGGACCGGGCCCCGCCGGAGGATGCTCCGGCGGGGCCCGGTCAGGCCCGTCAGGGGGTGCTCAGCGCTTGCCCGGCCTGGCCGTGGACTTGGTTGCCAGGCGGGTCGCCGCCCAGTCCTTGGCGACCGCGATCGAGCTGGTCTGGGAAAGGCCTGCGGTCTTGGCCGCGTCGGCGATGTCCGAGGCCTCGATGTGGCCGTCCCGACCGGTCTTCGGGGTCAACAGCCAGATCAGGCCGCCCTCGGCCAGGTATTCCAGGGCGTCGACGAGGGAGTCGGTGAGGTCCCCGTCGTCGTCGCGGTGCCACAGCAGGACAGCGTCGGCGACGTCGTCGTAGTCCTCGTCGACGAGATCCGTACCGGTGATCTCCTCGATGCCCTCTCGGAGATCCTGGTCAGTGTCTTCGTCGAACCCCAGCTCCTGGATGATCTGGCCCTCATCGAAGCCAAGACGAGCTGCCGGGTTGGACTTGTCCGCGGGGTCCGCGGTCGCGCTCACGGGAATAACCTCCAGTATTCGGCTCGGCATCCATGCCGAGGCTGTGGCCGTAGTCCACACGGGAGCGGCGGTTCGCGCAAGTACCCGACCCCCGATCCCCTCCAAAGGTTGACGTGTCGCATGGGGACACGCCGTGCGATGTGTCGCGAATCACACCGATTTGCCCTTCTCTGCGTAGGACAAGGATGCTTCGGGTGGTCCCGGTCCACAGGCCGTACGCACGCCCGAGATGCGAACGGCATTCGGGTCCGCGCGTGCGCGGGCGTAGAGTCTCCTGTTGGCCCTCACCCCGGCCGTCCGCCATCGGACGGACGGGCAACCAGGTCGGACCACCTCTTTTCGTAACACCCGGAGGCGCGCGGCCCGGACGATGCTGTCCGAACCGCACACCTCCAGACCGCTCCTTCTGTCAGGGAGAGCGGTTACCGATCGGTAGAGATGACGGATCTCCGAGCGCGGTAGCACGATGGAGGCGGCGCGACACACCTCAGTTTCGACCGACAGTGAAGGAACAGCGTGGCTTCCGGATCCGATCGCAACCCGATCATCATTGGCGGCCTTCCGAGTCAGGTCCCGGACTTCGATCCCGAGGAGACCGCGGAATGGCTGGAGTCGCTCGATGCGGCCATCGACGAGCGGGGGCGCGAGCGTGCGCGCTACCTGATGCTGCGGCTGATCGAGCGCGCCCGCGAGAAGCGTGTCGCCGTGCCCGAGATGCGCAGCACGGACTACGTCAACACCATCGCCACCAAGGACGAGCCGTTCTTCCCCGGTAACGAGGAGATCGAGCGCAAGATCCTCAACGCGACCCGCTGGAACGCCGCGGTGATGGTCTCCCGGGCGCAGCGCCCGGGCATCGGCGTCGGTGGCCACATCGCCACCTTCGCCTCCTCCGCGTCGCTCTACGACGTCGGCTTCAACTACTTCTTCCGCGGCAAGGACGCCGAGGGCGAGTCGGGCGACCAGATCTTCTTCCAGGGCCACGCCTCCCCCGGCATCTACGCCCGGGCGTTCCTGCTGGACCGGCTCACCGAGCAGCAGCTCGACGCCTTCCGCCAGGAGAAGTCGAAGGCCCCGTACGGCCTCTCCAGCTACCCGCACCCGCGGCTGATGCCGGACTTCTGGGAGTTCCCGACCGTCTCGATGGGCCTCGGCCCGCTCGGCGCGATCTACCAGGCCCGGATGAACCGCTACCTGGAGCACCGCGGGATCAAGGACACCTCCGACTCGCAGGTCTACGCCTTCCTCGGCGACGGCGAGATGGACGAGCCCGAGTCGCTCGGTCAGCTGTCCCTGGCCGCCCGCGAGGGCCTGGACAACCTGACCTTCGTGGTCAACTGCAACCTGCAGCGCCTCGACGGCCCGGTCCGCGGCAACGGCAAGATCATCCAGGAGCTGGAGTCGCAGTTCCGCGGTGCCGGCTGGAACGTGATCAAGCTCGTCTGGGACCGCAGCTGGGACCCGCTGCTCGCGCAGGACCGCGACGGCGTCCTGGTCAACAAGCTGAACACCACGGTGGACGGCCAGTTCCAGACCTACGCGACCGAGTCCGGCGCGTACATCCGCGACAGCTTCTTCGGCGGCGACCTGCGGCTGCGCAAGATGGTCGAGTCGATGACCGACCAGCAGATCCAGCACCTGGGCCGTGGCGGCCACGACCACCGCAAGATCTACGCGGCGTTCAAGGCGGCCCGCGAGCACAAGGGCCAGCCGACGGTCATCCTCGCCCAGACCGTCAAGGGCTGGACGCTGGGCCCCAACTTCGAGGGCCGCAACGCCACCCACCAGATGAAGAAGCTGACGGTCGAGGACCTGAAGCGCTTCCGCGACCGGCTGCACCTGCCGATCACCGACAAGCAGCTCGAAGAGGGCTACCCGCCCTACTACCACCCGGGCCGCGACTCCGAAGAGATCCAGTACATGCACGACCGCCGCCAGGAGCTGGGCGGCTACGTGCCGACCCGCAAGGTGCGGCCGCGCAAGCTGGAGCTGCCGGGCGACGACGCGTACAAGGCGGTCAAGAAGGGCTCGGGCAACCAGACCATCGCCACCACCATGGCGTTCGTCCGGGTGCTCAAGGACCTCATGCGGGACAAGGGCATCGGCAACCGCTTCGTGCCGATCGCACCCGACGAGTACCGCACCTTCGGCATGGACTCGCTGTTCCCGTCGGCGAAGATCTACAACCCGCTGGGCCAGACCTACGAGTCGGTCGACCGCGACCTGCTGCTCGCGTACAAGGAGTCGCCGACCGGGCAGATGCTGCACGACGGCATCTCCGAGGCCGGCTGCACCGCCTCGCTGATCGCCGCGGGTTCGGCCTACGCCACCCACGGCGAGCCGCTGATCCCGGTGTACGTCTTCTACTCGATGTTCGGGTTCCAGCGCACCGGCGACCAGTTCTGGCAGATGGCCGACCAGCTGGCCCGCGGCTTCGTGATCGGCGCCACCGCCGGCCGCACCACCCTGACCGGTGAGGGTCTGCAGCACGCCGACGGTCACTCGCACCTGCTGGCCTCGACCAACCCCGGCGTCGTCGCGTACGACCCGGCGTACGGCTTCGAGATCGCGCACATCGTCCAGGACGGTCTTCGTCGGATGTACGGCTCCAGCGCCGAACACCCGAACGGCGAGGACGTGTTCTACTACATGACCGTCTACAACGAGCCGATCAAGATGCCGGCCGAGCCGGAGAACGTCGACGTCGACGGCATCCTCAAGGGTCTGCACCGGTACGCGCCCGGCACCGCCGGCCAGATCCCGGCCCAGATCCTCGCCTCCGGCGTGGCCGTGCCGTGGGCCCTGGAGGCCCAGCGCATCCTCGCCGAGGAGTGGAACGTCAAGGCCGACGTCTGGTCCGCGACCTCCTGGAACGAGCTGCGCCGCGACGCGGTGGAGGCCGAGGAGTTCAACCTGCTGCACCCCGAGGAGCAGCAGCGCGTCCCGTACGTGACCCAGAAGCTCCAGGGCGCCGAGGGCCCGTTCGTCGCCGTGTCCGACTGGATGCGCGCGGTGCCGGACCAGATCGCCCGCTGGGTTCCGGGCCAGTACCAGTCGCTGGGCGCCGACGGCTTCGGCTTCGCCGACACCCGTGGCGCGGCCCGTCGCTTCTTCCACATCGACGCGCAGTCGGTCGTGCTGAGCGTGCTCACCGAGCTCGCCAAGCAGGGCAAGGTCGACCGCAGCGCGCTGAAGGACGCGATCGACCGCTACCAGCTGCTGGACGTGGCGGCGGCGGACCCGGGCGCCGCCGGCGGCGAGGCCTGAGTGCCTGACCGGTCCTGAGGGCCGGCCCACCCCCCCCGGGGCGGGCCGGCCCGGCGCGCTTTACGCGTG
>NZ_JBHXKE010000125.1:0-19566 GCF_042722765.1 Kitasatospora sp. NPDC058406 | reverse complement strand
AGCGCGCCCCCCCGGCCCCGCGCCCGGCCCCCCCCCCCCCGTGGAGGCCCGGCCCTTCGCGCTTTCCGCGTGATGCCGGTCACATCCGCTTGAACCTCACACCGGTGTCAGCTCCTAGGCTCGTCACGACGAACCGGACCAGTCCAGGAGGGTCTCCGATGAACGCCGTCCACCCCGAGCCCGCCGCCGGCGGCAACGACTACAACCGCCAGGTGATCGACGAGTTCCGCACTTCGGCGGGTACGGTCGGCGGCGACTTCGCCGGCAAGAACCTGCTGCTGCTCACCACGCGCGGCCGGCAGAGCGGCGAGCCGCGCACCACCCCGCTGGTCTACCTGCGCGACGGCGGGCGGGTGGTCGTCTTCGCCCTGAACGGCGGCGCCCCCGCCGACCCGCTCTGGTACCGCAACCTCGCGGCCGCCCCCGAGGTCACGGTCGAACTCGGCGCCGACCGCTTCGCGGCGCACGCCGTCCCGGTCGATCCGGACGATCACGAGGACCTCTGGGCCCGGCAGATCTCCGTCGAACCGCTCTTCGCCGACTTCCGGGCCCGCACCAGCCGCACCGTCCCCCTGGTGGAGCTCCGCCCCGCCGCCTGAGTCCGGCCCCGGCTCCCTCTTAACCTTCCCGAGAGTCCCGCTTAAGGTGGGACCGCGGGAGGCAAGGGGAGGGGGCCGGTTCCGTGCGCACACCGAGGACGGGGGCCTTCCCCCTCGCGGTCCTGGTCGGGCTGACGGCGGGGGGCCTGGTCTGGCAGCTCTTACCGACCCCGGACGAACTCGGACGGCCGTCGGTGGCCCTGCCCGCCCCGGACCGGCCGCCGACCGGTCTGCTGCCCGTTCCCGTGCCTTCGCCGGCGCCCGCGCCCGGCCCCGGGTCCGTGCCCCTGCCGCAGGATCCGGCGGGCCCGGTGCTCCCGGTGGGCCCGGTGGAACAAGCGCCGGAGCCGCCCGGGTCCGACGGGGCCGGCAAGTCCGCCTCGACCGCCGCGCCCACCCGCCCGCTGAGCGCGGGCCTCGCCGGCGCGCCGGCCGCCGCAGCGACCGCGACGCCGCCCGCCGCCCTCCCGAACACCTCGCCAACCGCTCCGGCCCCGCAGGCGCCGCGGGTCCCCGCGGCACCGACCGCCCCTCCGGCACCCCCGCCGCCTCCGGAGGCCCCGGCCACGGAGCCCGACACCGGGGCCTCCGGTCCGGAGGAGGCGTTCACCGTCGAGTCCTCCCCCGGGGTTCCCCCGCCCGCGGCCGTCCTCCCCCCGCCCGCACCGGCCCCCGGGGGCGGCGGCCATCACCTGGCGCCCACCCCGCCGTCACTCGCCCCCGGCATCGCGCAGGTGCCCGAGGGCCAGGCCGAGGAGGAGTACTGGCGCGCCCAGGAGGAGGTCTGGGCGAAGGCCGAGGAGGCCTGGCGCCGGGCCGAGGCCGAACCGCCCTCCTGACCCCCGCCCCGGACACCCGAGCGGCCCCGGACTCGACGGAGTCCGGGGCCGCTCGTCGAAGGACGACGTCAGACGGTGATCACACGCGGCTCGTCGAGTCCGTCCACCTGGCCGGCCGCCTGGCACAGCTTGGGGATGTGCGAGGCGTCCGAGGTGACCAGCCGCACCGGAGGCTCGGACAGCGCGGCGGTGGCCACCACGAGCGCGTCTACCAGGCACTCGTGCCCGTCCAGCCCGGAGGTGTCGAGCAGTTCACCGGCCGCCTCGATCACCCGCTCCGACACCGGGGCGATCGTGTACCGGGCCAGGAGGAACCTCAGCCGCGCGCCGACTTTTCCCGAACGCCGTACCTCCAGGGGTGTGACGGCGCTGATGGCGACTCTGACCGAGGCCTGTTCGGCCATCTCGACCATGGTCTTGAGCCGACCGTCCCCATCCACGTGCAGCGACAGGCCCTGCGCGTCAAGCACCAGCGTTCCCTCACCCTGCGGAGTCACCTTCTCCCGCATCAAGCGCTGTCGCGCCATGCCGCCTCCGCCCACTCCCGGTCCTCTGCGCTCACTTCACCGTGGGCGCGGTCGGCCTCCACGATCTCACGGAGCTTGTCCATCGCAACCCTGTGCTCCAGCGCCGCCGCGACGTACGAGGAGAAGCCGTTCTTGCCCGTGCGCTGTTCCACCTCGGCGGCGAGATCGGCCGGGAGCGAGATCGACCGTCTGACGGCGAGGGGCGTTTCCGGAGTCAGTTCAGCAACCATGGGCGAAGGGTAACACCGCGCGTGTCAATAACTCAAAGTGTTCATGTGATCGCATGTAGTACACGTAAGCGACCCCGGGCTCGACGGAGTCCGGGGTCGCTCGGGCGTGCGGGGGTGGGTCAGATGTGCACGGCGGGGCCGGCGTCGGTGGAGCCGCGGCGGGTCAGGAGGCCCAGGAGCGCGGCGGCGAAGGCGACCACGGCCGCGACCGCGAAGGCGAGCGACATGCCGCTGACGAACGAGTCGTGGACGGCGCCGGCCATCGCGTCGACCGCCTGCTGGGGGGTGCCGGCCGGAGCGGGCGGGGCGATGCCGAGCTGGGCGGCCTGGTTGAGGCCCTCGGACTGGGCGGGGTCGACCGGGGGCAGCCCCGCCTTCGCCCAGTTGCCCGGCAGCACGTCGGTGACCTTGGCGGCCATCAGCGCGCCCAGCACCGCGGTGCCGAGACTTCCGCCGACCTGCATCGCGGACTGCTGGAGACCGCCGGCCACGCCGGAGAGCTCCATCGGGGCGTTGCCGACGATGACCTCGGTGGCGCCCACCATGACCGGACTGATGCCCAGGCCCATCAGGACGAACCAGAGCGCCATCGCACCGTTGCCGGAGCCCGCGTCCAGGGTGGACATGCCGATCATCGCGGTGGTGGTGATCAGCATGCCGGCCACGATCGGGATGCGCGGTCCGAGCTTGCCGATCGCCACGCCGGCCACCGGCGAACCGATGATCATCATGCCGGTCATCGGCAGCAGGTGGACGCCGGCCTCGACGGGCGACATGCCGTGCACGTTCTGCAGGTAGAAGGTGACGAAGAAGATCGCGCCGAAGAACGCGAAGGCCATCAGCACCATCAGCAGGGTGCCGGCCGACAGCGGCAGCGAGCGGAACAGGCTGAGCGGGATCAGCGGCTCCCGGGCCACCCGCTGCCAGAGCGCGAACAGCGTCATCAGCACGACGGCGCCACCCAGGAAGAGCACGGTGGAGAGGTCGCCCCAGCCCCACTCGGGGGCCTTGATGATGCCGAAGACCAGCGCGAACATCGCCACCGAGAGCAGCACGATGCCGGGGACGTCGAAGGACTTGGCGGCGTTCTCGGCGCGGACGTCCTTGAGGATCCACAGGCCGAGGGCCAGCGCGATCAGGCCGACCGGGATGTTGATGAAGAACACCGACTCCCAGTTGACGTGCTCGACCAGCAGGCCGCCGACGATCGGGCCGGCCGCGGTGGAGGCGCCGATCACCCCGCCCCAGATGCCGATGGCCATGTTGAGCTTCTCGGCCGGGAAGGCCCCGCGCAGCAGGCCGAGCGCGGCGGGCTGGAGCAGCGCGCCGAACAGGCCCTGGAGGACGCGGAACGCGATCACCGTCTGGATGTTCCCGGCGAATCCGATCGCCGCCGAGGTGGCGGCGAAGCCGACCGCGCCGACCAGGAAGGTGTTCTTGTGGCCGAACCGGTCACCGATCTTGCCGGCGGTGATCAGGAAGACCGCGAGGGCGAGCAGGTAACCGCTGGTGACCCACTGGATCTCGGAGGGGGCGGCCTTGAGGTCGGCCTGGATCACCGGGTTGGCGATCGCCACGATGGTGCCGTCCAGGGCGACCATCATCACGCCGACGGCGACGGTGAGCAGGGTCAGCCAGGGGTGCCCCTGGAGGCCCTTCCCGGCGGACGGCACGGGCGGCGGCGCGTCGGCCTTCGTGCTCTTGACGGCGGACTGGCTCATCTGGGCCCTCCGTGGGCTGGCTGGGGGCGGACGTGGGCGTGGCGCCCCGGCCCAACCCGTCCCCACGAGTGCCCGGCCCGACGGACGCCACTCCGGCAGATTATGTCAGCGACTGACATTCGGCAAACACTGACTTCTGGCTCCGGCTGACATTTGTCAGACCGATAGAGTTGGGCTTTACACCCCAGCCGCGTCACCGTCCGGAGGACACCCCGCCATGGCCGCTCAGCCCGCACTCCCCGCCACCGCCCCGGCCGGCCGGGCTCCCGGCGACCCGGAGCCGGAGCCCGGCCCGGGACTGCGCGAGCGCAAGAAACGGCGCACCCGGGACGCGCTGATCGAGGCGGCCCACCAGCTCTTCCTCAGCCAGGGCTTCGCCCGGACCACCGTCGACGAGATCGCCGCCGCCGTCGACGTCTCGCAGCGCACCTTCTTCCGGTACTTCGCCAACAAGGACGAGGTCGCCCTCGCCGTCCTCGCCGACGCCGAGGACTACTTCATCGACCGGCTCCGGAACCGCCCCGCCGACGAGAACCCGCTGCAGGCACTGCGCGCCGCGATCGTCGAGTCCTGGCGCGAGCTCGGCTCCCCGGACCGCACCGGACCCGGTTCGGTGACCAGCGCGCTGGAGCTGATCCGGATGATCGAGGACACCCCCACCCTGCTCGCCGCGCACCTGCGCCGGGTCACCGACCAGGAACGGGTGGTCACCCGGGTGATCGCCGAGCGCGAGAACCTCGACCCCGCCGAGGACCTGCGGCCCGCCGTGATGGCCGCCGTCTTCGGCAGCGTGCTGCGCGCCGCCCACCTGTCCTGGACCGCCGACCAGGAGGTGGACGGCCCGGAGGGCATGATCGCCCTGATCGGCCGCCACTTCGACCAGCTCGGCCCCGCCCTGGCCGGCGACTGGCGGCACTGAGGACCGGCCCCGGCCGCACCGGGTCGCACCGGGGTCGCACCTGGTCATACCGGGGTACTACTCCCGGCCCCGGCAGGGCCCGAAAGGTCTGCCCACGGTCCGACGACGGGCGGGTGGCGCGACTCCTAGGCTGGCCCGCGATGAAGACGCTCAGCAAGGCCTCCGCCCGGGCCCACGCCCTCCGCCTGCTCGGAACGCTCCGGCACAACCTCAGCACGCCCACCGGCGGGCACACCCCCCTGCTCGGGGACTCCCCGCGCGCCTGGGTGCGACGGCTGCCGTACGTGGTCGCCCTCCTCCTCCAGACCTCGCTGATCCCCACCGGCATCACCGTCCTGACCGGCTCCTACGACCTGGTCCTGCCCGTCGCCGCCGCACTCACCGTCGCCCAGACCGCCCCGCTGGTGCTGGCGGTCGCCCGGCCGCTGCCCGCCTGGTGGATCAGCGCGGGCGCCCTCGTCGCCACCGCCGCCGTCACCGCGCGCCACGACCACACCGGCGGCACCTGGCCGTGGACGGCGCCGATGATCCTGGCCTACCTCTTCCTGCTGATCGCGCTCGCCCTGCGGGAGAGCCGGGCCACCCTGGTCTCGGTCTGGGTCGCCACCGTGCTGCTCACCGGCCTCACCCTCACCCTCGGCCTGCCGCGCGGCGGCGACGGCACCACCGTGCTGCTGGTCGCGCTCAGCGGCGCCGTCCTGCTGCTCGGCTGGTCGGTCCGGGACCGGGCCGAGGCCCGGCGGCTGCTCGTCGTGCAGGAGCACATCAGCGAGGCCGAACGCGAACGGCGGACCCTGCTGGAGGAGCGCGCCCGGATCGCCCGGGAGCTGCACGACGTGGTCGCCCACCACATGTCGGTGATCGCCGTGCAGGCGGCCAGCGCGCCGTACCGGATACCCGGCGTACCGGCCGACGCCGCCGAGGAGTTCACCGCGATCGCCGGCACCGCGCGCGAGTCGCTGGCGGAGATGCGACGGCTGCTCGGCGTGCTGCGCAGCGAGGATTCGGGCGCCGAGAGGGCGCCGCAGCCGGGTGTCGGTCAGCTCGTCCAGCTGGTCGAGACGGTCCGCCGGGCGGGGGTGGCGGCCGAGCTGACGGTCGACCCGGAACTGGCCGACGCGCTGCCGCCCGCCGTCGACCTCTCCGTCTACCGGATCGTCCAGGAGGCACTGGCCAACGTGGTCCGGCACGCCCCGGGCGCCGGCGCCTGGGTCTCGCTGACCGCCACGGACGCGTCCCTGCTGGTCACGGTGGTGAACGCGGCCCCGCCCGAGCGGGCGGAGTCGCTGGAGGCCTCGGTCGAGGGCACCGGCCAGGGACTGGTCGGGATGCGCGAGCGGGTCCGGCTGCTGGACGGCCGGCTGGACACCGGGCCGCTGCCGGACGGCGGCTTCAAGGTGGCCGCCGTCCTGCCGCTCGACGGCCTGACGGATACTCGGTCCGCCGGCACTGCGCCGGCCCAGCCGTAGGACCGGCTGCACGACGACCGGAAGAGCACCGCATGACCATCCGCGTGATCATCGTCGACGACCAGGCGATGGTGCGGGCGGGTTTCGCCGCCCTGCTCAACGCCCAGAGCGACATCGACGTGGTGGGCGACGCGGCGGACGGCGCGCAGGCCCTGGAGGTGACCGGCCGGACCCATCCCGACGTGGTGCTGATGGACGTCCGGATGCCCGTGATGGACGGGCTGGAGGCGGCCCGCCGGCTGCTCGCCCCGGCCGTGCCCGGCGCGCACCGCCCGAAGGTCCTGATGCTCACCACCTTCGACGTCGACGACTACGTCTACGAGGCGCTGCGGGCCGGGGCGAGCGGCTTCCTGCTGAAGGACGCGCCCCCGGCCGACCTGATCGCGGCCGTCCGGGTGGTCGCGGCCGGCGAGGCACTGCTCGCCCCCTCGGTGACCCGGCGGCTGATCGAGGACTTCGCCCGGACCAGGCCGGCCAAGCGCCGCGACCCGAAGCTGCGGCTCAACGGACTGACCCCGCGTGAGACCGAGGTACTGGAGCTGATCGCCCGCGGCCTCTCCAACCAGGAGATCGCCGCCCGGCTGGTGCTCGCCGAACAGACCGTCAAGACCCACATCGGCCGCATCCTGGCCAAGCTCGACCTGCGCGACCGCGCCCAGGCGGTCGTCCTCGCCTACGAGTCCGGCCTGGTGACGCCCGGCCAGTAGGGTCCGCCCCCGCCCCCGTGGTGGGGAAAACCTCAGTGATACCCGGGTAGCACCCGGGAGTTGGCCCTGCGGAGTGACGTCCGCAGGGCCGTCGCGTTCCTACCGTCCTCCCCGTCGACGTCGAACGGACGAGGGAGAGAACGGACATGCGGCAGCAGCCAAGCCAGCAGCCCGGCCAGGGGCGTACCCGGCAGCGCGCCGAGCGGAGGCCCCGGCGGATCCGGCGGACGGTCGCCGCCGCCGGGCTGGCACTGGCCGCCGTCCTCGGCGCGGGCGGCTGGGCCGCCGCCGACGGCCAGCAGGCCGTGACCGGCCCCCCGCCCGGCACCGCCGCCTGGGTCGCGGACACCACGCTCGGGCTCCGGCTGCCCGACCCGGCCACCGCCGCCCCGGCCGAGGTGGCCGCCTTCTTCGGCCGGCTGCCGGCCGCGGCCCGGGAGTCGCTGGCCGTCCGCCACCCGCTGGTGCTCGGCAACCTGGACGGCGCGCCGGTCCGGCTCCGCTACCGGGCCAACGAGGCGGCGCTCGCCGAGGAACTCGGGCGTGAACTGGCCCGCGCCACCGACCCGTCGCTCACCCCGCAGGACCACACCGCCGCCCGGGAGCGCGCCGCGCGGTACCGCACGCTGCTCGACGGGGTGCGGGACGGCGGCCGCCGGTTCCTCGCCTTCGACCCGCGCGGCCGGGGCCAGATCGCCGAGGTGTACGGCGACCTGGCCACCGCCCGCCGGACGGCGGTCGTCGTCCCCGGCTCCGACATCGACCTGCGCACCTTCGACCGCGCCGGTGACCCGTACGGAACCCCGGCCGGCATGGCCCGCGCGCTGCACGGGGCGACCGGCGGGGGTACGGCCGTGATCGCCTGGGCCGGCTACACCACTCCGGTCGGGGTGGGCCCGGACGCCGCCACCGAGACGCTGGCCGAGGCCGGCGCCGGGCGGCTGGGCCGGCTGCTCGACGGACTCGCCGTCACCACCCGCCCGGACGCGCCGGCCACGGTGTTCTGCCACAGCTACGGCTCGGTGGTCTGCGGGCTGGCCCGGCCGGGCCCGGAACAGGCCTCGGGGGTGGTGGTCCTCGCCTCGCCGGGCCTGGGGGTCGACTCGGCCGCCGACCTCGACCCGCGGGTGCCGCTCTGGGCGGTCGAGCGGAACGACTCGGACTGGATCGGCCACGTGCCCTACGTCCGGTTCCTCGGTCTCGGTCACGGCGCCGATCCGACCGGGCCGGAATTCGGCGCCCGCCCGCTGCCGGCCACCGGCGCACACGGCCACACCGGCTACTTCGCGCCGGGCACCGCCTCGCTGGCCGCCTTCACCGCCGTCGCACTCGGCCGCTGACCCGGGCCGACCGCACCCGGCCGACCGCACCGGCCGCCGACCCCGGCCGCCGCCCGCACGTGCAACCGCACCGCCGCCGCCCGCACCCGGGCCGCCCCGCCGCCACCCCGCCCCTTCGCCACACCCGCGAACGGAGACCCCGTCATGCCCAGCCCGCTCACCGCCCTGCGCCGGGCCGCCCACCAGGTGGACACCCGCACCCCCGAGACCCGCGACCGCGCCCTCGACGGCCTGCGCGCCCTCGCCCTGCTCGCCGTACCGGTCGGCCACTGGCTGCTCGGCGGCTTCACCCTCTCCTCCGACGGCGCGCTGCACAACGCCAGCCCGCTCTCCTCCCCCGCGCTCGGGTTCTTCGCACCGGCCAGCTGGATGCTCCAGATGCTCGGCGTGTTCTTCCTGGTCGGCGGCCACTCCGCGGTGCACTCGCTGGAGCGGGCCCGCGCCAAGGGCGTGGGCAACGCCCGCTGGCTGCGCGGCCGGGCCGTCCGGCTGCTCCGCCCGGTGCTCGGGGTGACGGCCGTCTGGGCGCTGCTGATCCCGGTGCTGCGGCACCTCGGCGTCCCCGCCGACACCGTCCGGACCGGGTCGACGCTGGTGGTGCAGCCCCTCTGGTACATCGGCGTCTACCTGGGCCTGACCGCGCTCACCCCGCTCTGCGTGGCCGCCGCCCGGCGGCTGGGCGGCTGGTCGGCGGGCGTCCTCCTGGCCGCCGTCGCCGTGGTCGACGTGCTCCGGTACGGGCCGTGGGCCGAGGCGGTGCCGTCCTGGGTCGGGCTGCTGAACATCCTGCCGGGCTGGCTCTTCGGCTACCAGCTCGGCGTGCTCTGGGCGCGCGTCCGGCTGGGCCGTCCGGCCGGCCGTCTGCTGCTGCTCGGCGGCGGCGCGCTGTTCGCCGCGCTGCTGCTGTTCTGGCACTACCCGGCCAGCATGGTCGGGGTGCCGGGCGCCGAGCGGACCAACTCCCACCCGCCGTCCCTGCTGGTGCTGGCGCTGGCCTCGGTGCAGTGCGGCGCCGCGGTGCTGCTGCGCGAGCGGCTCGGCCGGCTGCTGACCCGGCGTCCGCTGCTCTGGCTGCCGGTGGTGGCGGTCAACCTGTCGGCGATGACGATCTTCTGCTGGCACCAGAGCGCCATGCTGGCCGTCGCGGTGCCCGGCGCGGCCGTCCTGGGCGAGGTGCCGGGGCTGACCGTGGCGCCGGACTCGCTCGGCTGGGTGGCCGTCAGGCTGGCGCTGCTGCCGCTGTTCGGGGCCGCGTTGATCGGGATCGGGTGGTTCACCCGGCGGTTCGACGGACCGTGGACGGCCTTCTCCCGGCCCGTCAAGGCGGTGGCCGGAGCAGGGGCGGCGTTCTTCGCCGCGTACGCGCTGGGCGTGGTCTGAACGCCCCGGCGGTCGGAGCGAGGGCGGGGCGTGGGCCGGTGCGGTCCACGCCCCGCTCGTGTGCCCGCCACCGCGCCGGACCGGTCGTTCCACGCCGTCCGGTGCCGCCCCGCACCGGCCCGCTCCGCCCGCAGCCGACGCGCCGTCACCCACTTGCGACACGCACACGCCGAACGCAGTGCATCCGCATGCGAACCACCACGCACTGTGATGTTCTGTGACGGTCGGCGACCATTCGTGCGCCCGCGACCGCCACGGCCGTCCCCCCGCGCCGTTCGCCCCCGATGCCCCGATGTCCCCCTCACTCCTTACCTCCCACGTTTTCGAGGAGTTCCATGTCCCTGTCCCTGCCGCGGCCCACCGGCCGGCCGCGGACCCGCCGGCGGCACTCCGCCGTCGTCGCCACCGCCGTGGTCTGCGCGCTGACCACCGGCACCGTCCTGACCGCCGCCGGCCCGGCCGCCGCCCTGGTCGGCACCCACGGCTCCGGCCACCACGACCCGGCCGGCGCCGACGCCCCGGCCAGTACCGCCCCGCGCATCACCGACCCCCGCGTGCAGGCCGAACTGCGGGACGACGAGGTCGCCGCGCTCGGCCAGGAGCACGCCGAGGAGCACGCCGGTGCGCGGGCGGCCATGCGCGGCGTCGGCGAGTACCCGCAGACCACCCGCACCAACCGGCTCAAGGCCCTGACGGACTCCCAGGCAACCCTCAACGCCGCCTTCGACCCGGCCGTCTTCGGCGCGTTCAAGGCGTACTTCCCGTCCCCCGACTTCGCCGCCCACATCGCCATGCTGCCGACCGGCAAGGTGCTGCTGTTCTCCTTCGAACGGATCGAGACCAACCCGGAGAAGGAACCCGCCCCCACCCAGACCATCGGCAAGGAGAACGCCGGGCGCGCCTACCTCTGGGACCCGGCCAAGGGCTCCGGCGCCGATTCGTTCACCAAGGTCACCCCGCCGGTGATCGACATGCCGGACGGCCTCGGCGAGCTGCGCCCGGCGCCGTTCTTCTGCGCCGGCCACTCCTTCCTCCCCAACGGCATGCTCGGCGTCTTCGGCGGCAACCTCGGCGGGAACGGCGGCACCGGCGCCAAGCTGTCGCTGATCTTCGACCCCTGGACCGAGACCTGGACCCGCAACCCCGACATGTCGGTCGGCCGCTGGTACCCGTCGGTGGTCACCGGCGCGGACGGCCGGCAGCTGATCATGTCCGGCCAGTCCGAGCTGGGCTGGGGCACCCCGACACCGGTGGTCGAGCGGTTCCCGGCCAAGTCCTACCCGGTGCCCTCCCTCAAGACCGACACCCCGAGGAACACCCCGGTCGACCGCTTCAAGGCCGACGCCCCGTTCAGCCTGGACTACCCGCACCTGTTCTCGCTGCGCGACGGCAACGTCTACGCCTTCGGCCGCCACCCGGACGAGCAGTGGGTCTTCGACCCGGTCAACGAGACCCGCCGCGACCTCCTCGCCCGCCCGGACGGCCGCAAGCGCGGCTACGGCTCGGCCGTCCCCCTCCCCGGCGGCCCCAACGGCCCGGAGGCCACGCTGTTCCTCGGCGGCGACCGGGACAACCCGAGCACCCTGCGCTTCTCCAACGGCAACTGGACCGCCGAGAAGTCCCGCGCCTTCGGCCGCACCCAGGACGACACCCTGCTGCTCCCCAACGGCACGCTGCTGACGGTCAACGGCGCCTACGACATCCGCGACTACGGCAACGGCCCGTACAACCCGAACGCCGACCTCAA
The DNA here is from genome assembly GCF_042722765.1 of Kitasatospora sp. NPDC058406. Lineage (NCBI taxonomy): Bacteria > Bacillati > Actinomycetota > Actinomycetes > Kitasatosporales > Streptomycetaceae > Kitasatospora > Kitasatospora sp. NPDC058406. Next base: position 8,088 of record NZ_JBHXKE010000125.1, on the reverse strand, counting down.
GTACCGGCAGACGGAGCTGCGCGACGCCCAGGGCAACTGGAAGCTCGGCCCGGTCCAGCGGCTGCCGCGCGGCTACCACTCCAACGCCGTGGTGCTCCCGGACGGCCGCATCATGGTGACCGGCGACGAGCTCCAGCAGCTCGCCAACGACCCGGACATCACGGACAACATGAACGGCAGCATCGAGATCTACGAGCCCGCCTACCTCCACCAGGGCAACCGTCCGTCGATCGACCGGGCCCCGACCACGGCGGTCGGCTACGACAAGAACTTCCTCGTCACCACCACCACGCCCGGACTCGTCTCCAAGGCCGTGCTGCTCTCGCCCACCACCGCGACCCACTCGGTCAACACCAGCCAGCGCCACCTCGAACTGCGGGTCACCAGCCGGGCCGGCAACCGTCTGGAGCTCCAGGCCCCGCCGGACGCCAAGGCGGCGCCGCCCGGCTGGTACATGCTCTTCCTGCTCAACGACCAGGGCGTGCCCTCCGTCGCCAAGTGGGTGCAGCTCAGCTCCTCGGCCTGACCCGACGACCTCCCACGCGCGACGAGGAGAACAACCCCCATGACCACGGCAACGGATCTGAGACTCCGCGAGAGCGACGAGATCCAGGGCGACATCGTCGCCGGCTTCAAGAAGGACAACGTCACCCTGCTGTTCCTCAAGTTCGAGGACGCCGCCCGGGCCCGCGACTGGCTGCGCCGGCTCGCCCCGCAGATCGCCACCACCCGCCAGGTCGCCGGCTTCAACGCGGCCTTCAGCGAGGCCCGCAAGTCCTCGGGCGGCGACGACCCCCGGACGCTCCGGGCCACCTGGCTGGGCCTCAGCCTGACCTACGAGGGCATGCGTCAGCTCTCCGCGACCGACCCGTTCCCGCAGGGAGCGCCGCCCGGCACCGGCCTGGAGGCGTTCAAGGAGGGCTCGGCCAAGCGGGCCGGCGCGCTCGGCGACACCGGCGACAACTCCCCGGAGAACTGGCTGTTCGGGAACGGGAAGAGCCAGCCGGTGCACGCGGTGCTGACGATCGCCTCGGACACCGAGGAGGACCTGAGGACCACCGTCGAGGCGCAGCGCGAGGCCGCCGCCACCGACCGGATCGTGATCGTGTTCCAGCAGAACGCCCAGACCCTGAAGGGCAGCCGCCGCGGCAAGGAGCACTTCGGTTTCAAGGACGGCATCAGCGAGCCCGGCGTCCGCTTCTTCGACCAGCCCGACCCGAACCGGCCCGAGGAGGTCCAGGGACACCCGGGCACCCGGATCGTCCCGGCCGGCGAGTTCGTCGTCGGCGAGCAGCCGGCCCCCGGCAGCGCCACCGAGTTCCCCGAGTGGGCCCGCAACGGCTCCTTCCAGGTGGTCCGCCGGCTGTCCCAGGACGTGCCCGGCTGGTGGGCCCAGGTCTCGGTCAAGCTGAAGGAGCTCAAGCAGGCCAAGGCCGTCCCGGAGTCCGCCACCGCCGAGTGGCTGGCCGCCCGGCTGGTCGGCCGCTGGCGCTCCGGCGCGCCGGTCTGCAAGCACCAGGACCGGGACGTCCCGAACGACCCGGCGGCCTCGTCCGACAACGACTTCGACTTCCGGGACGACCTGGAGGGCCTGGCCACCCCGCTCTTCTCCCACCTGCGCAAGACCAGCCCGCGGGCCGGCCTGCAGGCGCCCGACCCGAGCGTGCCGCCGCTCGACGCCCGGGACCTGGACGGCCGGCGGATCATCCGGCGCGGCGCGCCGTACGGGTACCCGTTCGACCCGGCCTCCGAGGGCCCGGGCGGTCCGGACGACCCGCGCGGCCTGCTCTTCGTCTGCTACCAGGCCGACATCGCCCGGCAGTTCGAGTTCATCCAGGCCGACTGGATGGACCAGCCGGACTTCCCGCCCGGCCGCCACCCGGAGCCCGGCAAGGACCCGGTGACCCAGCAGGCCGACCAGGTCGACTTCGAGAGCCGCGGCTCGGACGGCGCGGTCAGGCACACGCCCCTGAGCTTCCAGCAGTTCGTCCAGACCCAGGGTTCGGTCTACGCCTTCGCGCCGTCGATCAGCACCCTGAAGGCGCTCTGCGACGGGCGGCTCACCGGCCAGGGCAGCACCCAGGGCCAGCAGGGCCAGAACCAGGGCGGCACCCAGACCCAGTACCAGCAGGGCCAGCAGGGCGGCCAGACCTCCCCGCAGTCCGGCCGGGCCTACCCGTGCGACGAGATCGTCGCCGTCCCGGACCGGTGGCGGCGCGGCGGGCAGAGCGAGTTCTGGGTCTGCCACGGCGACCGGTACCGGAAGATCTCGGTCTCCGACGGCACCGGCGCCGACCGGGTGGTCAAGGGCGACGGACGGCTGAGCGGCCACTCCTGTCTCCAGGGCATCGCCCGGCTCGACTGCGTGCTGCCGATGCCCGACCTGCAGAACCCCGGCGGCAAGAGCTGGTACTGGGTGTTCCACAGCAGCGGCGGACGCCAGCAGTACCGGGCCGTCTCGCTCACCTGCGGCAGCACCCACGCCGGCACGCTGGAGCGGCCGGACCGCGACCTCACCTCCTGGGGCTCGCTGAAGGGCGTCGGCCAGGTCGACTGCTTCCTCCCGGTGCCCGACCAGCAGCGGGTCAGCGGGAAGAGCTGGTACTGGGTGTTCCACACCACCGGCGGGCGCCAGCAGTACCGGCTGATCTCGGTGGCCGACGGCGCCGCGCACACCGACGTGCTGGAGCGCACCGACCGCGAACTCTCCCAGTGGGGCTCGCTGAACGGCGTCGGCAAGGTGGACTGCTTCCTCCCGGTGCCCGACCAGCAGCGGGTCGGCGGCAAGAGCGAGTACTGGGTGTTCCACGGCGACACCTACCGCCGGATCTCGGTGGCCGACGGCAGCGGCCACCCGGACCGCCTGGTCGGCGGCGACCGTTCCTGCTCCGGCTGGAACTCGCTGAGCTGACCCGGGCCGCCCCTCCCGGGCGGCCGTCCCGTCCGCCCCCGCCGCCCACCCGGCGCCGGGGGCGGACTGTCGCACCCCTGCCCTACTCTGCGGCCATGGTGACCTTCGACGAGTTCCGGGCGATGGCCCTCGCCCTGCCGCAGGCGACGCAGCAGCCCACGTGGGAGACCGAGACCCTCCGGGTGGACTCGAAGATCTTCGCGATGGGCTCCCCGGACGGCGACTCCGTCACCGTCAAGGCCTCCCGGGAGGACCAGGCCGAGCTGCTCGCCGCCGAGCCGGAGGTCTTCTCCAGCGCCCCGTACGTCGGGCGGCACGGCTGGGTGAGCGTCCGGCTGGACCTGGTCGACCGGGACGAGCTGCGGGACCTGCTGACCGAGGCCTGGCGGCGCGCCGCGCCCAAGCGGCTGGTCCGGGAGTTCGGCGCCGGGCCGGAGTCCGGGCCGGCGGAGCCGGCGCGGGCGAAGGGGAGGCCGAAGTCGACGGGCGGAGGCGACGCATAGCCTGAACGAGTGACGCCCGTCCGGTCATCTCCGGTTCATGTGATCCATCCCACAGTTTAAGGTGCACCCACTCCTCTCCCGGGCCCCTAGGCTTGCGCTGGAAGTTGGCAGTCGTACCACCCTTCGGGCCCCGCCCGCGGATCGGTGACGGGACTCTCAGGGAGTTGAGGCGATGCGCCGTCGGCGGTGGAAGCATGTCCTGATCGGTGCCTTCGCGGGCTGCGCGGTACTCGCCGACGCGGGCGCGGCGGCAGCGCAAGCCGCTGCCGCCACCGAACAGTTGGCCATCTCCACACCACCGGCCGGCAGTCTCGCCTGGGTCGAGGACCACTCCTACGGGCACGACCTCCCCGACCCGGCCACCACCACTGCGGCCACCGCGGCCGAGTTCTTCGCCGGGCTCGGCCAGGCCGAGCTGAACCGGCTGGTCGCGGCGTACCCGCTGGTGGTCGGCAACTTCGACGGCGCCCCGCTCGCCCTGCGCTACCGGGCCAACCGGGTGGCACTGGCCGCCGAGCGCGACCGTGCCCGGGCCCGCGCCGCCGACCCGGACCTCGACTCCGACCTGCACGCGCTGGCGGTCTCCCGCGCCAACGACGTCGAGAGCCTGCTCGCCCCCGAGCGGCAGATCCTCGCCTTCGACCCGCGCGGCCGCGGCCTGCTGACCGAGGTCTGGGGCGACCTCGCCTCGGCCGACCGGGTCTCGGTGATCGTCCCCGGCTCGGACGCCGACCTCGGCCACTTCGACCAGGCGGTCGAGCCGCTCCGCTCCCCCGCCGGGATGGCCCGCGCGCTGTACGCGGAGGAGCACCGGCAGTCCCCGGGCGCCCGGACCGCGGTGGTCGCGTGGACCGGTTACGTCACGCCGTCCGGCCTCGGCCCGGACGCCGTCACCTCCCGGCTCGCCGACGTCGGGGCGCCGCGACTGCGGCGACTGCTCGCCGGGCTCCGGGAGACGACCCGGCCGCAGGCCCCGCCCGCGCTGTTCTGCCACTCCTACGGATCGGTGGTCTGCGGCACCGCCGCGCCCGACATCCCCCGGGCCGCCGCCTCACCCTCCGACACCTCCGGGATCACCGACGTCGTGGTGTTCGGCTCCCCCGGCATGGGTGTGGAGAGCACCTCGGAGCTGGGCGCCGGAGTGCACGTCTGGGCCACCCGCAACGAGAGCGACTGGATCGGCAACGTGCCGTACCTGGAGTTCGGCGGGCTCGGCCACGGCGCCGACCCGACCTCGGCGGACTTCGGCTCCGAGCACGTGTCCTCGGCCCGCTCCGCCGGTCACAACGGCTACTTCACCCCCGACACCGACAGCCTGCACAACTTCGCGGCCGTCGCGCTCGGCGACTACCAGAACGTGGTCCGCCCGACGGCCGGCGCCTGACGGCGGTCGGGGTGATCGCGGCCGGCGGGACGATCGCGGCCACGGGTCCGTCAGCGCGCGTCCACGTAGAGCCGGACCGCTTCCGCGGCCGCCCTCGCCATCTCCCGGCGGGCGGCCGGCGGGGAGAGCACCTCGGCGTCCGCGCCGAAGGCGAGCAGCGCACGGACGGCCGGCAGCGACTGGAAGCCCAGCCCGAGCTCGACCCAGTCCTCCGGCGCCCCGCCGCCGGACTCGGGCGGCGGGGCGGCCAGCCGCCCGCCGTGGATCCGGACGAACATGTCCAGCCGCGCGCGCCGCACCCGCACCGCGACCTTCACCTCCTTGGGCAGCCGCTCCACCTGCTCCCGCAGCACGCCCCAGACGTCGCCCAGGCCCAGCCCCGGACGGCGGCGCGCCGGCTCCTCGGAGGTCTCGGCGTACAGCACCCGGTCGGCCCGGAACAGCCGCGGCTCGCCCTGCAGATCGGCCACCAGGTACCAGACCGCGGCCTTGCTGACCAGGCCGTACGGGTCGACGGTGTACTCCACCGGCCCGGGGGTGCCGCTGTGCCGGTAGCGCAGCCGCAACCGGCGGTCGGCGAAGACGGCGTACTGCAGCTCGCCGAGATCGGGCCCGGGCGGGGCGCCGGCCTGCAGCCAGCGCGCCGGGTCGACCAGGATGCGTTCGCTGATCCGCTCGGCGCCCGGGCGGTGCGGGGCGGGCAGTGCGGCCATCACCTTGCGCAGGGCCGAACCGAGCGCGCCGTCCAGCCCGAGATCGCTGTGCGCACCCTGGGCGGACAGCACGAACAGGGCACGCGCCTCGTCGGCGGTCAGTCCGCTGACGTCGGTGCGGTAGCCGGGCAGCAGGCTGACGCCGCCGTGCCGGCCGCGCTCGGTGTAGACGGGGACGCCGGCCGTGGAGAGCGCCTCGACGTCGCGGTAGATGGTGCGGACCGACACCTCCAGCCGTTCGGCCAGTTCGGTGGCGGGCACCCGGCCGCGGGTCTGGAGCAGCAGCAGGATCGAGAGCAGGCGGTCGGCCTTCATGGCACGAGGATCGCAGAAATCCTGACGCCGGATGTCAGGTTTTACCGGGAGATTGCCTTCGAGACGAAGAACCCTCCGTACCGATGGAGTTGATCCCGCATGGACACCACCCAGGACCCGCGCCCGCTGTACCTGCTCGCCCTCGGTCAGTTGGAGAAGCTGATCGCCGAAGCCGGCCCGGAGACGCTCGACCGGCCCACCCCGTGCACCGAGTACGACCTGCGGACCCTGCTCGGCCACGTGGTCGGCGGTATCCACCGGTTCGCCTACCTCGGTGAGGGCGGGCGGTCCGAGGACGTCGCGGCGATGACCGGCGACCTGGCCGACGACGCCTGGCCGGCCGCCCTCGACCGGGCCCGGACCCGGGCGACCGCCGCGTGGGCCGAGGACGCCCGGCTGGACCGCCCGACCGCCGCGCCGTGGGGCGAGGTCCCGGGCCGGGCCGCGGTGGGCGGCTACATCCTGGAGACCGTCACCCACAGCTGGGACATCTCCCGGGCGCTCGGCAGCACCGTCCCGCTGGACGAGCGGCTGGCCGAGACCGCCCTGGAGATCGCCGAGGCCGTACTGCCGACCGGCCCGCGCGAGGGCGCCCCGTTCGGCCCGGACCTCCCCGCCCCGGCCGACGCCGATCCCTACACCCGCCTCGCGGCCTTCCTCGGCCGCGAGGTCTGAGCCGCCACCCGCGCCGCCACCCGCCCCGGCGCAGCTGAACCGGCGTACCCCGGGCCGACGGGCCCGGCCGAACGCCGGCCCGCCGGGCCCGGGCTACCGAGCGGGGCCGCTCCCGGCGATCCGCCCGGCGTACAGGTCGATCTTGTGGTCGAGCACGGCCAGGGTCGCGTGCAGGTCCGCGACCTGCTGCCGCACCTCCTCCCGGTGGGCGAGCAGCAGGTCGCGCCGGTCCTCCAGGGTCCGGTCGCCCTCGCGGGCCAGCTCCACGTACCGCAGCATGTCGGCCACCGTCATGCCGGTCAGCCGCAGCCGGCCCAGGAAGGCCAGCCGGTGCAGGTCGGCGTCGTGGTAGCGGCGCTGCCCGGAGGCGGACCGGTCCACCGGGTCCAGCAGGCCGATCCGCTCGTACCAGCGCAGGGTGTGGGCGGTCAGCCCGCTGGCCGCCGCCACCTCGCCGATGGTGTGCCGGGGCGTCCGGTCCGGCTCCCCGACCGGCGTGCGGAAGACGTCGGAGCAGGTGCGCGGATCGAGGTCGATCGGTGCGGGCACGGCCATGGTGGAACCCCCGGTGGCGGACGGTGCCGTCGGCGCCGACGGCCTGGACTGCACTCCGGCCAAGCCTGCCATCCCGGCGGCCCGGGCCTCCCCGTTAGAGTCGGGCCCATGGAGAGCTTGCGGAAGATCGAGGACTGGCCGGTGCCGAACGCGGCGGCGGCCGTGGTGCGGGGCGGGGACGGCGCGGTACTGGGCACGTACGGGCCGCAGGACCACCTGTTCCCGCTGGCGTCGGTGACCAAGCTGCTCACCTCGTACGCCGTGCTGGTCGCCGTCGAGGAGGGCGTCTTCGAGCTGGACGACCCGGCCGGGCCGGAGGGCTCGACCGTGCGTCACCTGCTGGCCCACACCTCGGGCCTGGCCTTCGACGAGCACAAGGTGATGGCCGAGCCCGGCAACCGCCGGCTCTACTCCAACGCCGGCTTCGACGTCCTGGCGCAGGCCCTCCAGCAGGCCGCCGGCATCGACTTCGGCCGGTACGCCGCGGAGGCCCTCTTCGAGCCGCTCGGCATGCGCTCGACGCTGATCAACACCGCCCACCGGGCGCCGGCCGGCGCCGGCGGGCTCTCCACCGCCGCCGACCTGGCCCTGTTCGCCGCCGAGCTCCAGTCGCCCAAGCTGCTGGACCCGTCCACGCTGGCCGCCGCCACCCGTGAGGTCGCCTTCCCGGGGACCAGCGGCGTGCTGCCCGGCTTCGGGCACCGGCGTCCGAACGACTGGGGCCTGGGCTTCGAGATCCGCGACGGCAAGGCCCCGCACTGGACCGGCACCGCCAACTCCCCGGCCACTTTCGGCCACTTCGGGCAGTCCGGCACCTTCCTCTGGGTCGACCCGGAGGCCGGCGTCTCCTGCCTCGCGCTCACCGACCGGGACTTCGGGCCGTGGGCCGCCGAGGTCTGGCCGGTGCTCAGCGACGCGGTGCTCGCCGAGCTCTAGGTGTTCTGACCCATGAGGTTGGGAACGCGGCTGGCGGGTGGCTTGCCTGCGAGTGCGGTGTGTCCGCGGTGGTGATTGTAGGTGTGGAGCCAGTCG
>NZ_JBHXKE010000124.1:0-27209 GCF_042722765.1 Kitasatospora sp. NPDC058406 | reverse complement strand
TGTGGGGTGGGGGGATGCGCCGGGGGGGGTTGCGGGGGGTACGGCCGCCTCGCGAGGGGAGCCGGTGTCGTGGGGGACGGTCCGGGGGCCCCGCCGAGTCCTCACCGACCGGGCGGCGTCAGGGGCTGCGGCGGATCCGCGCCCAGACCCCGCGGGTGGCGGCGGTCAGCCGCGCACCGGCCGGGGTACCGCCCAGAACGAGCGCCGCCGGGCCGCCGACCAGCAGCACCAGGCCGGCGATCAGGGCGATCGGCAGCAGCAGCCGGGCACTGCCCGAGCGGTCCGCCGACGGCGAACCGGCCGCCACCGGCGCCGCCGCGAGCGGCCCGCCGTTCTGGCTCGGTGCGGCGCTCGGCGCCGGCTTGGCGGCGGCCGGTGCGGTCGCCGCCGGAGCGGGCGCGCCGCCCGCCGTTGCGCCGGAACCGCCGGTGGCCGAGCCGCCGACGCCTCCCGACGTGCCGGAGCTCCCCGACGTGCCGGAGCCGCCGGACGTGCCCGAGGTGCCGGACGTGCCCGACGAACCGGAGGACGAGGCGCTGCCGTCGGTCACCGGCGTACCCGTCGTCCCGGTACTGCCCGTCGTGCCGGTGCCCCCGGTCGTGCCGGTGCCGCCCGTGCCCGAACTGCCGCCGGTCGTGGCACCACCGGTCGACGTGCCGCCGGTCGTCCCGGCCCCGCCGTCCGTGCCACCGGTCCCGGAGGGGTTCTCCCCGCCGCCCGGAGTGGTCGGCGGCTTCTGGTTGCCCGGCCACTTGCCGTCCTGCGCGGTCACGTGCTGGACCGCGTCCTGGGCCTGCGCCCGCTGCTCCTTGGTCAGCGCGAGGAAGCCCTCGGGCAGCCGGCCCGGCTCGACGCCGTACAGCTGGCCGGTGTCGGTGACGGTCTTGAGGAACGTCCCGATCGCCGCCGCCTTCTCCGCCGGCACACCGCCGGTCGGCACCATCGCGTACTGCACCGTGGTCAGCGGGTACGCCCGCTGGTCACGGGCGTAGGCGCTGTCCGTGGCGCCGTAGGGCAGCAGCTGCGTCCCGGTCGCGGGGTCCACCGGCATGTCCGCGACGGCGGACTGCAGGGTGTCCCGGGACGGCGAGACGAAGGCACCGGCCGCGTTCTTGAGCGAGGCCTCGGGGATCGCGTAGGCCTTCGCCTGGGCGCTGTCCAGGATCGCGAACAGCATCCGCTCGCCGATCACCTGCGGGTAGAACGACGGGTGGTTGCCCTGGGCGTCCGGGTTGGCCTGCTTGGCCGTCACCTGGCCCTGCTGGATGAACCGCAGCACCTGGTTGAGGCTGGTCTGCAGCGGGTTCCACTCGAACTGCTTCCAGTGCTTCACGTGGTCCGGCAGCGGTGTGCCTCCGGGCGTCTCCACCCCGCCGCTGTCGTCCTCCCGGACCAGCTGGTCGGTCGGGTAGCCGCCGAACTCGGGCCGCATGTAGCGCGTGTTGACCCGGGTGCCCCAGGGGTCCTGCTCGCCCTCCAGGAACCGCGCCGCCTCCGGGTCGCTCGCGATCCACGAGGTCAGCTGGTAGGTCAGGTCGGTCGAGGTGCCCAGCACGATCGGCAGGGACTTCTCCGGGCCGCCGCCGCACTCGGGCCAGGCGAGGCCGCTCGTCGGGGGCAGCGGGTTCAGCGAGCGGAACTCCTCGTCGGCGAAGATGCAGTTCGGGTTGTTGCCGACCGTGGGCATCTCGATCCCGGGGGCCCGGTAGCTCTGGGTCAGCAGCTTCGCGACCAGCCGGGCGTTGAGCTTCATGTCCCGGATCTGCCGACCGGTCGGCGAGTCGACCAGGAAGGCCACCGAGATCCCGGTCGTCGCCAGCGGCGCGTAGACGTACGGCCGCGTCGGCGGATCCCGGTCAGGGAGCGCGGTGAGGCCGACGTCGCGGGTCCCCCGCAGGAACGACTGCCGGGCCTGCGGCTCGCCGCCGCCGGAGGAGTACTGGACGGTCAGCGGGGTCTTGCCGAGGCACAGCCCCGTGATCCACTGCTGCATGGCGCGGTTGAGCATCTCAAGGCCGGACACCACGAAGTCGTTGGCCCGGACGCCGCAGTCCTCGGGAGTGGCGTTGAAGGTGAGCGGGATGACGACCCGGTTGGCCCACGCGCACTGCTCGTTGCCGTTCATCCCCGTGAACGGGTTCTCGTACCCGGTCATGATCACGTCGGTGGCCGTGTAGAAGATCGCCCCGTCGTTGTCGATCATGTGGTCGGCGCAGTCCGGCTGGCCGTTCCGCATCCCGTAGAGGTCCAGCGGATCGCCGCCGTAGTTGGCCTCGACCACGATCGAGCAGGGGTGGGCGGCGTCGCAGCCGAGCGAGGGGCTCAACCGCGAGGACCGCACCTCGATCGGCGCCGTACCGGAGCCGTCCGCCCCGGTGACCGCGATCGCCATGTTGCTCGGCAGGTCGGGGGCGGTGGTGCCCTGGGGGGGGTACTTCTGCTCGAAGCCGGCCGCCGGGTCGGCACCGAACATGGTGCTGCCGTAACAGTCCATGACCTTCGGGTCGGTCCCGCGGCACTGGTAGATCCGGACCGGGTACATCACCTGGTCGGAGTTCTGCTGCACGGCCGTGGCCTGTTCCCCGGTCCTCAGCACGCTCGGCGTGAAGCCGCTCCAGGAGACCTGGATCACCTGGTCGGTGAGGCTCTCCGTCTGCGAGACGGTGACGCTCCCGTTGGAACCGTACGTTCCCGTACCCGGCTCCGCGCCCGGTATCCAGACCTTCGGCCCGGTCACCGTCTTCGCCGAGGCCGCCAGGGCCTGCGGGGCGGTGCCGAGCCCGATCGGCACCGTCACCAGGGCACCCACCACGGCGAGGACGAGTGTGAGCGAGGGTAGTCGCCGGCGCCACCGCCCTCTTTCTCTCGGGTCGGGTACGCGGATTCTCATGGCGGGTACCTCCGGGAATCGCGAGCCGCACACGAGGGCGGCACGAGGGAATGGTCGCGTTGAGGGGTGACGGCTCCGGTTGCCTACTATTCGGCCATCCGGACATGGCCGGATCAGGTCGACCGGATGTACGAGAACACAACGCGACGACTCCGTACCGGAGTTGGGAACTCCGCATACGAGCGGGCCCGCGCCGGAGCGCGGGCCCGTCATGGTGCGGCGATCACTGACGGGCCGCGGTTCAGCTGCCCTGAGTGAACGTCAGGGCGAAGGTGCCGACCGACTGGCCGGCCTTGAAGAAGCTGGTCTTGAGCTTGGAGTCCAGGTACTCCGCGCCGGCGGCGTCCAGCTGGAGGTCGGTGGTGTTGAGCGTCTGGACGGCGCCGTTGCGGCCGATCTGGCTGTCGCCGGCCGGGTCCAGCAGGGCGACGGGCGCGGTGCCGCCGACCGGCACGCCGGAGATCTGCCAGGAGTCGACACTGAAGTGGAGCTGCTTGAAGGTGGCGCTCTTGCCGGTGAAGACGTTGATGAAGAGCAGGCCGCCACCGAGGTCGATGTCGCCGTAGTAGCCGGAGAGGTTCGCCGAACCGCCGGTCACCGGGAAGGTGGTGGAGATGCCCGTGGTGCTGTCGTACGACGGGGCGGCGGTCGGCAGCGGGATGACGACGATGCCGTTGAGCGCCTGGTCCTTCAGGAAGGTGGTGCTGGAGTTGACCACCGCGCTGCCGGTGGACGGCGTGCTCGCCGGGGCCGTGTCGGCGACGGCCGCACCACTCATGCCGGTGACGGCGAGGACGACGGCGGTACCAGTGGCGGCGAGACGGGCGCGGGTACGGGACATGCTGGACTCCTAAGGAGAGGTGAAAGGTTGTGCTGGGTGGAGCAGACGACCAGGAGGTCGCCTCGTCGGCACCGGCCCCGCACTGCCCGGCGGGGTCGGCGGCCGAAGATCTGGCCCGGGAACGGCGCCGCGGCCCGGCTGCGGGCCCGGCGGCCGGTGCGCCCGGCGCGGCCGGAAGCCGGTCAGGAGAGGGTGCCGCAGAGGCCGGCGGGCAGCGGGAGGAAGCCGTGGGTCTTGATGTCGGTCACCGCGGTCGCGTTCCCGCAGATCCAGCCGGTGGTCCCGAGGAAGTTCCGTAGGGCGGTGCCCTGGGGGGTGTTCGCGACGTAGGCGGCCTGCCGGACCACGTCGTGCACCAGCCCCCCGTAGAGCGACCCGGCGAACGGCGCGTTGATCGCGGTGGTCGTGGTGTCGACCGGCGGGATCCCGTTCACCGCGCGGACGGTCAGCGGGCCCGGCGCGTCGCCCGGGAGGCTGCGGCCGAAGTACACCTGGCCGATGTAGTGGCCGACCGAGTAGGGGAACACCGCGTCCGGGTCGTTGAGCAGCGGGTGGAGGCCCTGGTTCTCGACCGGGGTGGTCGTGACACACCCGCCCGGGATCACCGAGGTGCCTCCGCCGACGGCCCTCAGGAAGCGCAGCCGGGTGCCGGAGTCGGCCGGCGGCAGGAAGGGCTTGATGACGGCGTTCGGCAGCAACGGGTTGATCTGCTGCCAGTTGGTGAAGGTGCACTCGTAGATGCCCTTCAGCTCGGTCGAGGTCAGACCGACCGGCGCGTTGCCGCCCGACGTGGCCGCCCAGGAGACCGCGTCCTTGGCCAGGGCCACGAAGCTGTTGGTCGCGGGGTCGGAGGGCAGCCGGCCCCGGTCCGACCTGACGAAGTCGACCCCGTTGGGGTTCGCCTGGAGCGCGACCAGACCGTTCTGGGGTCCGAGGGGCCGGGAGGCGGCGGGGAGGCCCGTCTTCAGCGTGATGATCGGCGTTCCGACCGCGTCGAAGCTGTACGCCCGCGGCGCGGTCACGTTGCCCAGGGACGCCAGGTAGGCGTTGTAGTCGGCGGTCAGCTGGTTGAGCAGCGGGGCGGTGGTCTGCGAGCCGACGCCGACGATGGAGTTCGGTGCGGGGACGACTCCCCCGGGCGGGTCCGCGGCGGCGGAGCCGCTCCCCAGGCCCGCCAGTGAGGCGGTGACCGCCGTGACGGCGAGCAGCTTGCCCAAGACTGTGCGCATCGTTCCCCTGCTCCCTGTGCGGCGGTCGTCCGGTGGGGCCGGCGGCCACGGGCGCGAGGCCCGTGACCGCCGGGTGGTGCACTCGGTACTGATCGTGCGGGTGGCGCGGTGGATCAGATGTGGGTGGTGGAGCCGCAGGCGCCGTTCGGGAGGGCCAGGAAGCCGTAGTCCTTGATGATCGCGGAACCGGCACCACCGTTGGTGCAGATCCAGCCGCCGACACCGAAGATGGCGCGCAGCGCGACACCGTGGGCGTCGGTCGCGGTCCACTCGGCCTCGCGGACCACGTTGTAGATCACGCGGCCGTAGGCGGTGGCGGCGAAGGAGGAGTTGATGACCTTCGGGGTGGCGGTGCTGACCGGCACGATGCTGTTGATGTCACGGATGGTCAGCGGGCCCTGGGCGTCGCTGCCCGAGGCGTGGCCGTTGAAGACCTGGCCGATGTAGTGGGCGACGGAGTAGGGAACGACCGCGTTGGCGTCGTTCAGGACCGGGTCGGTGCCCTGGTTCTCCTGGACGAGCGGGTTGGCCGTGACGCAGGCGCCCGGGACGACGGAGGTGGCGCCGCCGATGGCCTTCAGGAAGAAGGACCGGGTGCCGGAGTTGGTCTGCGGCAGGAAGGGCTTGATGGTGGCGTTCGGCAGGGTCGCGCTGATCTGCGTCCAGTTGGTGATGGTGCACTCGTAGATGCCCTTGAGCTGGGCGGTGGTCAGGTTGGACGGCGCGTTGCCGCCCGACTTGGCCGCCCAGGAGACCGCGTCCTTGCCCAGGGTGACGAAGATGTCGGTGGCCGGGTCGCCGAGCTGCGGGCCACGCGAGGAGCGGGCGAAGTCGACCGTGGTGCTGGTGTTGGTGTTCAGCGCGTTGATGCCGGCGCCGGAGCCGTTCGGGCGGGCGATCGAGGTCGCACCGGTCTTGGTGGTGATCGGCGAGGAGCCGGTCGCGTCCCAGCTGTAGAGGCGCGGCAGGGTGCTGCCGGCCGGCAGGGAGGCGTTGTAGCCGACCGAGAGGCCGTTCAGGACGGCCTGGGTGGTGTCCGAGCCGACGCCCACGATGTCCTGGGCGAGCGGCAGGGTCGGCAGCGTCGACGGGTCGGCGACGGCGGTGCCGCTCGCGACGGTGACGACCGAGGTCGCGATGGCGGCGGCGGCGAGCAGCTTGGCAGCGGTCTTGCGCATGTTCCGGTTCCTCCGGTGGGAGAGACGTACATCGCTTGCCCGGGTACTGGTTGTCAGTCCCGGGGCCGGGTGACCGCGTCCGCGGCGGCCTCTCCGGCAGTGCCGATCCTGTCGGTCGGCGCGGTTCCGTCGGAAGGGTGGTCAGTGACCCGGGGGGATTGTCGATATCTCGGTTCGGAGAGGTTTAGCGACTGGTCAGGATGGTCGAGCAGGGTGGTAAATCCGCAGGTGGGAGGCCGGTTACGTTCTTCTCCAGGTGGCGACTCGGGGGTTTGCCGGAAACCTGCGCTTCACCGGAAAAGGGGGGAAGGGGAGAGATGGGGCGAGCGGGAACGGGCACGGGACCGCGACGAGCAGGAAGAACGGGCCGCACCGGCGAACGGGCCACCGGGAGGAGCACGGGCGCAGCTCCGCAGCGGCACCGGAGCGGGCGGGGCGGGCGGGGCGGGCGCGGCGGGGAGAGGAGGGGCGACCGGAGGCCCGGACTACCAGGGCCAGGTGCCGTCGCGCCCGAGCCGGCGCAACTCCTGGCCCAGGTGCTGGAGCCCGGCGCGGAAGCCCTCCACGCCGGCCTGGCACTGGTCCCGTCTCAGGTAGCCGCGCGCGCTGCGCGCCACCGGGCCGGCCGCGTCGGCGGCGCCCGGACGGGTGGTGCGGACCGGCAGGTAGGCCGTCCAGACCCAGAGCCGCGCGTCGGACTGGCCGACGGTACATCGCAGCACGGTCCGTTCGATGATCAGTTCCCGGAGGGCGTCGGCGAGTTCCGCCTCGCTCCGGTAGGTCCGCACGCCGACGCCGAGTTGCCGCCCGTTGGCGGCGCGCAGCGCCCAGCCGAGGCAGCGGTCCCCGGCCGGGACGGTCAGCAGCTTCGGTCCGCGTCGTTCAGCGGACATCGGGGAACCTCAACGACACTCCACGGTCCGGGAGTTCGAGAGCGGGTTGCTTCGCCAGCAGCACCACGAAGCGACGGAAGGCGTTCTGACAGGTCGCGTACCGCTCGTACGCGCGGCTGGACCGGACCTCCGGGAGGGCGCGCGAGCCGGGGATGACCCAGACCCACCCGATGCCGTCCCGGACGTGCGTGATCCGGGCGGTGAGGCTCTCGGCCCCGGCCCGTAAGCCGTCGAAGCCGCGCTCCGCCTCCCCGGCCGTGTCGTACGCCGCCGCGGTCACGGCCACCACCCGGCCGTTGGGCGCCTTCAACTGCCAGCGGTACCGCCCGTCCGGTGCACGTTCTGCTCGAAACCCCCCTCGACTTGCCCCCGCTGCGGTGTGACCGCGGCCAGACGCGTCCACTGCTCCCCCACAGTCCGGTACCTCTCCGAGACGGGAGTAAAGCTATGTGTGCACACGAGACCGCCGGAAGCCCAGGAAATGCACAACTTGCTCCGTTGGCCGGGAAGTTCTCTCTCGTTAAACTTTCACCGGGTGCACACCAACCGCGCGCCAACCACTCCCGGAGCCGCTCCGCACCGTCCACAAACAGTTCGAACCGGGCCCATCACCTGCACGGGTGTTCAGAGCCGGGCCGTCCAGCGCACCCTGGTGCCCCGCCCGTAGGGCCCGGGCTCGTGCCAGGCGTCGCCGCCGAGTGCCTCGGCGCGCCGGGTCAGGTTGCGCAGGCCGCTGCGCCGGCCGCCCTCGGGGATGCCGACGCCGTCGTCGGTGACGGTCAGCAGCACGCCGGGCCGGCCGCCGCGGTCGAGGGACTCCGGGTCCCCGCCCACCGGGTGCCCGGCGTCGTCCAGGTGCACGGTCGCCTCCACCTCCACCCCGACCCGGGACGCCCGCGCGTGACGGGCCGTATTGGAGAGCATCTCCCTCAGCGCCGCCAGGAGTTGACGACCCGGTTTCTCGCCGACCAGGCTCTCCACCGGCCCCATGAAGGAGACCGAGGGCTTGAAGCCCAGCGCCGCCGCGGCCTGGCTGCACTCGCGCAGCACCCGGGTGCGCAGGGTGTCGGGCGCGTCGCCGTGGTTGTCGTGCTGGAGGGCGTAGATCGTGGTGCGGACCTCCTGGATGGTGGCGTCCAGCTCGTCCACCGCCTGGCCGATCCGGACCCTCACCTCCGGCACCACGGCCCGCCGGGCGGCGCCCTCCAGCATCATCCCGGTGGCGAACAGCCGCTGGATCACCAGGTCGTGCAGGTCGCGGGCGATCCGGTCGCGGTCCTGGAAGACGGCGAGGCGCTGCTGGTCCCGCTGGCCCTCGGCGAGCCGCAGGGCGAGCGCGGCCTGCGAGGCGAAGGTCTCGGCGAGCTGCTTCTCGGCCTCGGTGAACGGCAGTGCGCCGCGCGGGCGCCAGACGCAGAGCCCGCCGAGCACCCGGCCGGCGGCGACCATCGGCACCGCCAGCGACGGGCCGAAGCTGCGGGCCGCCCGGATCACCACGCTCGGGTCGGTGGACATGTCGTCGAGGTGGACGCTCTCCCCCTTGAGCAGCCGGGCCGCGAAACTGTCCGGCGGGAGCAGCTCGCCGCGGACGAACTCGGCGGCCTCGCCGGAGGCGTGGGCGATCCGCATCTGTGCGGCCTCGGCGCCTGCGTCGGCGTCCACGTCCGCGGTCGGCAGCAGGATCATGCCGAGCGCCGCGTCGGCCAGCTCGCGGACCTGCTCGGCGGCGACGGTCAGCGCGACCTCCGCCTCCTCGGTGGAGAGCAGCGCGGTGGTGACGGCGGCGGCGCCGGCGATCCAGCGCTCGCGGCGCCGCCCCTCCTCGTAGAGGCGGGAGTTCTCGATCGCGACGCCGGCGGCGGCGGCGAGCGCGTGCACCACCTGCTCGTCCTCGGGGGTGAAGGCCCCGCCGCCCTTCTTCTCGGTGAGGTAGAGGTTGCCGAACACCTCGTCCCGGATCCGGATCGGCTCGCCGAGGAAGGTCCGCATCGCCGGGTGGTGCGGCGGGAAGCCGTACGAGCGCGGGTCGGCGCCGAGGTCGCTCAGCCGCAGGGGCTCGGGGCGGTCGATCAGGACGCCGAGGATGCCCCGTCCGACCGGCAGCTCGCCGATCTCGGCGGCGTTGCCGTCGTCGATCCCCACGTGGATGAAGTCGGACAGTCCGTGCCCGCCCGGGGCGATCACGCCGAGGGCCGCGTACCGGGCGTCGACGAGTTCGGCGGCGCCGGTGGCGATCCGGTGCAGGGTGGCGTGCAGGTCGAGCCCGGCTCCGACCGAGACCACCGCCTCCAGCAGCCGCTGCATCCGGTCGGTGACGGCGGCGGCGGACTGCAGCCGCTCGGCGACCTCGGTGACCAGGGTGTCCAGGCCGAGCGAGGCGATCTCGGGCACCCGGTGCGGGGCCGGGTCGGTGCCGGGTTCGGGCGCCGGCTCCGGCCCGGCGGGCGCGGCAGGCACGACGGGCACGGCACGGCCGGTCCGGCCGGTCGGGCCCGGTGTCACGACGGGGTCGGCGGGAACGGCGGGGTCGGGCGGCAGGGATGGCGAGGGGTCCATGGTGACGAGCGTAGTTTGTACGGTTTTCCGCCGAAGTAGCGACGCGACCGTCGCCGGTCAGGCCGCCACCGGCACCAGCAGGCCGTCCGCCTCCCGCTCGCGCTCCCGCATCGCCCGCAGCCGCCCGCCCGGCTCGGCCACCAGCTCCGACCACCGGCCCCGCTCGACCACCCGGCCGGCGTCCAGCACCAGCACCTCGTCCACCGTGGAGTCGTCCAGCCCGGCCAGCCGGTGGGTGATCAGGACGGTCGTCCGCCCGGCGGTGGCGGCCAGCAGGTCGGCGGTGAGCGCGTCGGCGGTGGGCAGGTCCAGGTGCTCGGCGGGCTCGTCGAGGACCAGCACCGGGAAGTCCGCGAGCAGCGCCCGGGCCAGCGCCAGCCGCTGCCGCTGACCGCCGGAGAGACGGGCGCCGTGCTCGCCGACCATGGTGTCCAGCCCGTCCGGCAGGGTCAGCGTCCAGTCCAGCAGCCGGGCCGCGGCGAGCGCGGCCCGCAGCTCCGCCTCGCCCGCCGAGGGCCGGGCGAGGCGCAGGTTCTCCCGGAGCGAGCTGTCGAAGACGTGCGCGTCCTGGGCGCAGAGGCCGATCACCCGGCGGACGTCGTCCCCCGCGAGCTCCCGGCTGTCCACAGCCTGTGGACAGCCGGCGGCGAGGACCACGCTGCCGGCGCTCTGGTCCAGGAAGCGGAGCAGCGCCTGGGCGAGCGTCGTCTTGCCGGAGCCGGACGCCCCGACCACGGCGATCCGCCGGCCGGGGGTGAGGTCGAGGTCGAGACCGGCCAGCGCGTCGACCCGCTGCCCCGGGTACCGGGCGGTCAGCCCGCGCACCGCGATCGGGAGCGGCCGCTCCGGCAGCGTCGCCGGGGCGGCCGGCTCGGCGACGGCGGGCGGCGCGTCCAGCACCTCGGCCAGCCGCGCCGAGGCCGCCCGGCTGCGCCGGCGGGCCTGGACGGCGAGCGGCATCCCGGTGACCGCCTCGAAGGCCGCCAGCGGGGTGAGCACGACCACCGCCAGGCAGACCGGCGCCAGTGTGCCCGCCTGGACCCCGCGCAGGCCGACGGCCGCCGCGGCGGCCACCGTGACGCCGGTGAGCAGGGAGATCAGGCCGGTGCCGAGCGCGGCCGTGGTCGCCGAGCGGGCGGCGAGACCGGTCAGCGTGGCGTCGGCGGCCCGGACGGCGGCGAGCCGGCCGGGCAGGGCGCCGGCCACGGTGAGCTCGGCCGTCCCGCTGAGGGCGTCGACCACGGTGGTGGCGAGCCGGCCCCGGGCGGGCGCCTGGCGGCGCTCGGCGCCGGCCGACCAGCGGGCTGCCAGTGCCGGGACGACGGCGCCGGCCAGCAGCAGGCCGAGTCCGAGGACCAGCCCGGCGGCGGGCAGGAAGGCGCCCATCGCCGCCGCCGCGGCCAGCGACACCACGGCGGCCACGGCGGCCGGGAGCCGCCAGCGCAGGTAGTGGTCCTGGACGGCGTCGACGTCGGCGACCAGCCGGGAGAGCAGGTCGCCGCGCCGGAAGGCGGGCAGCCCGGCCGGGGCGAGCACGGTGAGCCTGCGGTAGACGGCGGCGCGCAGGGTGCCGAGGGTGCGCAGCACGGCGTCGTGCGAGACCAGCCGCTCGGCGTAGCGGAAGACGCTGCGGCCGATGCCGAAGGCGCGCACGGAGGTGACGGCCATCATCAGGTAGAGGACGGGCGGCATCTCGGAGGCGTAGGAGATGAGGTAGCCGGAGGTGGCCATCAGGGCGACGGCGCACCCGAGGGCGAGCGCGCCGAGCAGGACGGAGAGCGCCAGCCGGGGTCGGACCACGTCCGGCCCCGGTGCGTCGTCCTCCGCCGGGCCGCCCGGGGTCGGCCGTCCGCTGTGCGCGAGCACGTCCGCCGGAGCGGCGACCGGGGCCCCGGGAGCGACCGCCGGACCGGCCAGGTGGGCCCGCCGGTCGGCCGCCGCGAGCAGCGCGGGCCGGTGCGCCACCAGCAGCACGGTGCGCGCCGGGTCGGCGGACAGCTCCCGTACGGCGTCGACGACCGCCGCCTCGGAGGCGCCGTCCAGGTTGGCGGTCGGCTCGTCGAGCAGGACGAGCGGCCGGTCACCGGCGAGCAGGACCCGGGCGAGCGCGAGCCGCTGCCGCTGCCCGGCGGAGAGTCCGGCGCCGTCCTCGCCGAGCACGGTGGCGAGCCCCTGCGGCAGCCGCTCCACGAAGTCGAGGGCGTGCGCGGCCCGCAGCGCCTCCCGCAGCTCCGCGTCGGGGGCGTCCGGCCGGTAGAGCGCCACGTTCTCGGCGACGGTGCCGGCGAAGAGGTGCGGGTGCTGCGGCACCCAGGCGATCTGCCGCCGCCAGCTCTCCGGGGCGAGCTCGGCGAGGTCGTACGTCCGCCCGTCGGCGGCGGTGATCCGGACGGTGCCGGCGTCCGGGGCGGTGAGGCCGAGCAGGACGCCGAGCAGGGTGGACTTGCCGGCCCCGCTCGGTCCGGTGAGGGCGACGGTCTCGCCCGGGCGCAGGGTGAGCGAGGCGTCGTCGAGGGCGGGCGCGGTGCGGCCGGGGAAGGCGACGGTGAGCCCCTCCAGCCGGACGGTCGCCCCGGCCAGGGCGGGCGCCGGGGTGACGCCGGCGGCCGGCCGGTCGGTCTCCAGCACCCGGAAGATATCGTCGGCGGCGGTCAGCCCCTCGACGCTGGAGTGGTAGAGCGCGCCGACCTGCCGGATCGGGGCGTAGACCTCGGGGGCGAGGATCAGGATCAGCAGCCCGGTCTCCAGGTCGAGCGTGCCGTCGACCAGCCGGAAGCCGATCGAGACGGCGACCAGCGCGACCGACAGGGTGGAGAGCAGCTCCAGCGCGAAGGAGGAGATGAAGGCGATCCGCAGGGTGCGCAGGGTGGCCCGGCGGTAGTCGGCGGTGATCCGGGCGATGGTGGCGGCCTGGGCGCGGGCCCGGTTGAACACCTTGAGCGTGGGCAGCCCCGCGACCACGTCCAGGAAGTGGTGCGAGAGCCGTGACAGGACGGACCACTGCCGGTCCATCCGCGACTGGGTGGCCAGACCGATCAGCACCATGAAGAGCGGGATCAGCGGCAGCGTGCCCGCGATGATCGCGGCGGAGGCGAAGTCGGCGCCGACGATCCGCAGCAGCACGATCACCGGGACGACGACGGCGAGCGCCAGTTGCGGCAGGTAGCGGGCGAAGTAGTCGTCGAGCGCGTCCACGCCCCGGGTGGCGAGGGCGGTGAGCTCGCCGGTGCGCCGGCCCGCCAGGTAGGCCGGGCCGAGCGCGGTGGCGTGGTCGAGCAGCCGGCGCCGCAGGGTGGACTTCACCCGGGCGACGGACCGGTGGGCGGTCAGTTCGGTGAGCCAGCCGACCAGCCCGCGGCCCACCGCGGTGAGCACCAGCAGCGCCAGCGGCGTGCCGAGCTCGTCCAGCCCGGCCCCCTGCTGGAAGCCGCGGACCACGATCTCGGCGATCAGGCTCGCCTGGACGACCACCAGGGCGGCGCCGGCCGCACCGAGCAGGACCGATCCGGCGAGGAAGGCCCGGGTGGTGCGGGCGTACCCGAGGAGTCGAGGGTCGACGGGCTTCACGGCGTCAGACCTGGTCGAGCGCGGCGGCCGGGTCGTGCCCGGGGATGTGCTGGACGCCGATCCGCTTGCGGAACACCCAGTACGTCCAGCCCTGGTAGAGCAGCACGAGCGGGGTGAAGACGGCGGCCACCACGGTCATCAGCTTGAGCGTGTAGGCCGAGGAGGCGGCGTTGGTCACGGTCAGGCTCCAGCTCTCGTTCAGGGTGGACGGCATGACGTCCGGGAAGAGCGAGAGGAAGAGCATCGCGACCGCGGCCACGACGGTCGCCCCGGAGAGGACGAAGGCCCAGCCCTCGCGGCCCAGCTGGTTGGCGACCAGCGCACCGACCAGGGCGAGCACGGCGACCACCAGGGCGGCGAGGCTCCAGCCGTTGCCGCTGTCGGCCTGGGTCCAGATCAGGAAGACCGCGGCGAGCGCCGCCGCCGCCAGGCCGAGCCCGAGCGCCATGGCCCGCGCCCGGTCGCGGATCTCGCCGACCGTCTTCAGCGCGGCGAACACCGCGCCGTGGAAGGTGAACAGGCTGAGCGTGACCAGCCCGCCGAGCAGCGCGTACGGGTTGAGGAGGTCCCAGAAGGTGCCGACGTAGTTCTTCTGCGCGTCGATGTCGACGCCGTGGACGATGTTGGCGAAGGCGACGCCCCAGAGGAAGGCGGGGATCAGCGAGGTCCAGAAGATCGCCTCCTCCCAGTTCCGCTGCCAGCGCGGCTCCGGCCGCTTGGCCCGGTACTCGAAGGCCACGCCGCGGACGATCAGGCAGACCAGGATCAGCAGCAGCGGGATGTAGAAGCCGCTGAACAGCGTCGCGTACCAGTCCGGGAAGGCCGCGAAGGTCGCACCGCCGGCGGTCAGCAGCCAGACCTCGTTGCCGTCCCAGACCGGGCCGATGGTGTTGATCAGCACCCGCCGCTCGGCGGTGTTGCGGGCGAGCGGCTTGGTGAGGATGCCGATGCCGAAGTCGAAGCCCTCCAGGAAGAAGTAGCCGATCCAGAGGACGGCGATCAGGACGAACCAGACGTCGTGGAGTTCCATGGTCAATCGGTCCTATCGATCCTCAGTAGTCCGCAGTGGTCCTCGGTGGTCCGCGGTGGCTCGCGGTCGGCCCGCGGTGCTGCCCGGGGCCGGCCGGCGCAGCTGCCGGGGCGTCAGTAGGCGAAGGCGAGCGGCTTGTCGGCGTCGTCGTCCGAGGACGGCCCCCGCAGCGACGGGTCCTCGGTGGGCGGCTGCTCGGAGGTCACCGGGCCGGCCTTCGCGTACTTGACGAGCAGCCGCACCTCGACGACGGCGAGGATCGCGTAGAGCGTGGTGAAGGTGGCCAGCGCGCCGATCTGGGTGCCGATGCCGACGTTCGGCGAGACCGCGCTGGCGGTCGTCATCAGCCCGAAGACCGCCCAGGGCTGACGGCCCATCTCGGTGAAGATCCAGCCGAAGCTGTTGGCGATCAGCGGGAATCCCATGGTGAGGATGCCGATCCGCCAGCTCCACTTGGTGAGGGACGGACCGAGCTCGCGCTTCGGGGTGAGCATCAGCCGCGGCACCTCGGTGTCCCCGGTGCGGAACTCCGGGGCCAGGAGCCACTTCCGCCGGGTGGTCCAGAGCCCGATCACCCCCGCCACGAAGGAGGTCATCCCGAAGCCGATCATGAGGCGGAAGCCCCAGTAGGTGACGAAGATGCTCGGGATGTAGTCCTTCGGGTCGCCGCCGTACTTGGCCGCCTCGGCGTTGGCGGTGTCGTTGATGCCGGGGACGGAGGAGCTGAAGTCGCTGTTGGCGAGGAAGGACAGTATCCCGGGGATCTCCAGCTCCACCGAGTTGTGGCCCTTGCCGACGTCGCCGACCGCGAAGATCGAGAACGGCGCGGGGGCCTGGGCGTCCCAGAGCGCCTCGGCGGCGGCCATCTTCATCGGCTGCTGGCGGAACATCACCTTGGCGAGCGAGTCGCCGCTGAGTGCGGTGCCCAGACCGAAGACCACCGCGAGGACGAGGCCGAGCCGCAGCGAGGTCCGCATCACCGCGACCTTCTTGACGTCCGCGGTCTCCGGCTTGCGCTTGGCCTTCCAGAGGTGGAACGAGGCGATGCCGACCATGAACGCCGCGCCGGTGAGGAAGGCAGCGGTCAGGGTGTGCAGCACGACGGTGACGGTGGTGTCCTGGAAGAGCACCCGGACGATGTCGGTGAGCTGGGCCTTCCCGGTGACCGGGTCGACCGTGTAGCCCACCGGGTGCTGCATCCAGGAGTTGGCCGCCAGGATGAAGTAGGCGGAGAGCACGGTGCCGAGCGACACCATCCACATGCAGGCGCAGTGCAGCTTCCTCGGCAGCTTGTCCCAGCCGAAGATCCAGAGCCCGATGAAGGTCGACTCGAAGAAGAAGGCGATCAGCGCCTCCATCGCGAGCGGGGCGCCGAACACGTCACCCACGAAGCGGGAGTAGTCGGACCAGTTCATGCCGAACTGGAACTCCTGGACGATGCCGGTGACCACGCCCATCGCGATGTTGATCAGGAAGAGCTTGCCCCAGAACTTGGTGGCGTGGAAGTACTTCTCCTTGTCCGTCCGCACCCAGGCGGTCTCCAGCCCGGCCACGATGGCGGCGAGGCTGATGGTGAGCGGGACGAAGAGGAAGTGGTAGACGGTGGTGATGCCGAATTGCCATCGCGCAATGGTTTCGTGAGCGATTGCCAGTTCCACGTCGCCCTCTCTCCAACCGACCTGTCGAGGTCACATTTCGGACAAACTTCATCTATAGCTGTAGACCGCTGCCCAACCGCGCATGCTTGTCCGCTTGTGAACGTGAACACGTTCACAAGCATCAGTATCCATCATCCTTACGAGTGATTGGTGGGCGGGGTGCGTGAGGCCCGCCACTGACCGGCGGCGATGCCGTGCGCACAGTCTGCGAAGCCGACCGCCCGGCCACAACGAGCGGCCGGGCGGGTGGAGGTGGCTTCCTGGACGATCCGGCACATTGACAACGTCCGGACCGTACGGAACGACGCAATCCCGGGGAGGCGCCGCTCCGCGCGGGGGCGTGCCGCCGGGCCTGCGCGGCGGGACCGGCTAGGCCCGGCCGAGCAGCTGGGTGCCGGGGGCCGAGGGGGCCCGGGCGGTGAAGTAGTCGACGAACGCACGGAGGAACTCGTCCGCCGTGATGACACCGTCGCCGTCGGTGTCCAACTGGCGGAACCCGTGCGACAGTTCGGCCGGGTGAACGCGCCGGCTGCCGAACAGCACGCGGTACTCGGCGAAGTCCAGCCGCCCGTCCTGGTCGGTGTCGGCGGCGGCCAGCACGGCCCGCAGCGCGGGGAGCAGCCCGCCCTCCAGGTAGGCCGGGTCCCGGTCGCACCCGGCCAGGGTCGCGGCGACGAACTCGGCCCGGCTGATCCGGCCGTCGCCGTCGGCGTCCATGGTCGCGCGCAGCTGCTCCCACCAGACCTCGAAGGCGGTGTACACGCGCGCCTCGCCGTCCTCGGAGAGTTCCAGCTGCCAGCAGACGTTGTGCGCCATGGCCTGCAGGTCGCGCACGGTGAGGTGGCCGTCGCCGGTCTGGTCGAGGACCTCGCGGAAGAAGCGGTCCAACCGGGGCGGCCGGGTGTCCCGGCCGGACGGCCGCCGGGGCGCGGCGGGCGGCCGTCCGGCGGCGGAGCGGTAGCGGTAGCGGTCGGGCAGCCCGGTCATCAGGACGCGCCCGCCGCGGTGCAGCAGCCGGGAGAGGAGGGCCGCGCGGCGCGTGCGGACCAGCCCGAACCGCTCCCGGTAGACCGGCGGGAGGTCGGCGACGGTCAGCTCGGTGACCAGCCGCCCGACCACCGCCCGCAGCAGCCGCCAGCCGACCGGCCCGAGGAACCGCAGCCGGCGCGGGCAGGGGGCCTCGTGCAGCATCTCGTACAGCAGGTGCCGCGCCGCGTCCGTGAACTCCAGCTCCTCGGCCGCCGTCCGGACCAGGTAGGCCGGAAGGTCGGCGGCGGTCGGCGGCAACGCGCCGTCGGGCAGCCCGAAAACGCCCACGACATCCCTGAACTCCCGGTACAGCTCTTCGAGTTCATCTCCGCTGTACGGGTCTCCGCCCAACTCCCGCATGGTGACGACGGATTCGAAGAGGGTGAGGAGCACCCAGGCCCGGGTGCCGGGGTCGTGGGCGTCGTACGGGCGACCGTCCCCGCCCGTCCCGCGGATCCGCCGGTGCGCCCGGTCGAGGCGCTGCACCTCCCGCCACAGCTGCTCCTCGTCCGCCTGGAACAGGCGGCGCCCGCTGCCGAGGGTGTGTTCGATCCGGCGCCACGGGTGGCCCCGGTAGGTGGAGTGCTCGGCCATCCCGGCCCCGACGACCGGGTGGGAGGCCTGCAGCACCAGCAGCCGCCAGGCGACGAGCCCGATCCGCCACTCGCCGAGGTCGCGCCGGAACGAGACCGCTGGACCGGCCGCCGGGCTGGTGGGGGGTTTCGACGCCATCAGGACTCTCCAAGGGGCTGCTGGGCCTTCCCGTGCCGGGGGCGGCATTCCCGGCGGTCCGTCGGGGAAACGCGCACAGGATTAGTCGGATCGTCCTACCGGCTGGCGCTCTGCCGGCCCCCGGGAGACCTCGCCCCGGGCCCCGCTCACGTCCTCGCGACGGGCTCCGCGGCGAGCGCCCCCAGCTCCGCGAGGTCCGCGGCGTCCAGGTGCAGCCCCGCGGCGGCGATGTTCTCCACCAGGTGGGCCGGCGAGGAGGTGCCCGGGATCGCGAGGATCACCGGCGAGAGGGCGAGCAGCCAGGCCACCATCACCTGGGCCCGGGTGGCGCCGTGGCGCTCCGCGACCCGGCGCAGGGCCGGGTGGTCGGGCACCCCGGTGCCACCGAGCGGGTAGAAGGGGACGAACGCGATGCCCTTCGCCTCGCAGTCGGCCAACAGCCGGTCGCCGGCCTCGGTGTGCTCCAGCACGCTGAACTTGTTCTGCACGGCGACCACCGGCGCGAGCGCCTCCGCCTCGGCGAGCTGGGCGGCGTCGACGTTGCTGACGCCGAGGTGCCGGATCAGGCCCTCCGCCCGCAGCTCGGCCAGGGCCGCGAAGGGCTCGGCGATCGAGGACTGACTGGGCATCCGGCGCAGGTAGACGAGGTCCAGCCGGTCCATGCCGAGCTCCCGCAGGTTGCGGTGGACGGCCGCGCGCAGGCCCTCCCGGTCGGCCGGGAGGAGCCAGTTCCCCTCCGGGTCGCGGCCCGGTCCGACCTTGGTGGCGATCACCAGGTCGTCCCGGTACGGGTGCAGGGCCTGCCGGATCAGACCGTTGGCGGAGACGTCCCGGTGGAAGTAGAACCAGGCGGTGTCGATGTGGTCGATGCCGAGCTCGACCGCCCGGCGCAGCACCTCGCGGCTCTGCCCGGGGTCGCAGGCGGGGCCGTCCCAGTCGTGGGAGGGCAGCTTCATCGCGCCGAATCCCATCCGGGACACCGGCAGGTCGCCGCCGAGGTGGAAGGTGCCGGCCGCGGAGACATCGGGTGTGGTCGTCATGGCACCAAGCCTCGGGCGGGCTCGCGGGGCCGCCCTCCGATCTGGCAGGTTGCTGCCATGAGCACCGATCGGATCATCACCCTGCACGGCGAGAGCGAACTCGTCCGACGGGCCGGCCACCTCTTCGTCGCCTCGCACGAGGAGTTCCTGGTCGCCGCCGCCGATCTGATGACCTGGTCGGCCGGCGTCAACGCGGCCTTCCGCGAGGGCAAGCGGCCGCACGTCGTCCCCGGCCTCACCATGCGCAAGCTCTACACCCGGCGTGCCCTCGCCGATCCCGAGTCGCACCGGCGGCTGCTGCGGATCGCCGCCTCCGGCATCGAGGTCCGGATCTCCGACGGCCCGCTCACCCGCGAGGCGATCATCATCGACCGGCGCACCGCGATCCTGGCCGGAGCCCCCGTCCGCGGCGTCCGCACGTACACCGTGGTGAACACCCCGGAGGTCGTCGACGGCGTGCGCTCCCTCTTCCGCGCCACCTGGGAGACGGCCACCGACCTCGCCGACTGCACCGCCGCCCCGCCCCCGCTGACCGAACAGGCCCGCCACATCCTGCGCGCCCTCGCCGCCGGCCACACCGACGAGACCGGCGCCCGCCTGCTCGGCGTCTCGCTGCGCACCTACCGCCGCCGGGTCGCCGACCTGATGACGTCCCTCGGCGCCACCTCCCGCTTCCAGGCCGGCCTGCTCGCCCAGGGACTCCTCGACGAGCCGCTCACCCCCGACGCGCCCCGGTGACGTCCGGCCCGATCACGAAGCCCTTCGCCGGCCCCTCGGGGATCACCGCGCCCTCCCCGTACGGGGTCCGCACCGAGCAGGCGTAGGCGCCGCGCCCGGGATCGGGGCCGGTGAGGACGGTGACGGCGCCGCCGTCGTCGAAGTCGTCGACGATCACGTACACCGGGATGCCGGCGGTGGCGTAGGCACGAAGCTTGAGGACCCGGTCGCGCTGGCGATTCGTGTGACCGGGCGAAACGGTCTCGACCATCAGAGCGACGCCCGACGCCAGAATCCCCAGACCCTCGGGGTGCACGATCTCCTCCAGGTCGTCGGGCGCGACGTAGACATCGGGGATCGTGACCTTGAGACCGCTGATGACGTTGCCGTCGTTCCCCGGAGCCCACCCGGTACCCCGCAGATGGTCGTGCAACGCGAGCAGGATCCGCCGGTTGACCGTCATGTGCCGGGCCCCGCCCGCGGGTGACATCTGGATGGCTCCCTCAATGATCTCCGCGTGGAAGCCCTCGGGAACATCCATGGCCCTCCACACCTGCCACAACGCCTGGTCCAGGTCCACGACGGTCTCCTCGGCTACGAGCGCGAACATTGAGACACCCCTCATTCCCGTCCAGTGTCATCAGCCCGCACGATCCCGCACAAGCCGCAGCCGTACGGTCGCACGCGACCGGCGGGGTGGCGGCGTGGACGATCGGGGTTCACCCGATCGGGGGGTTTCAGCGCTGGTGGGGAAGTTCCAGGCGGAAGGTGGCGCCGGCGCCCGGGGCGGTGTGGAGGGTGAGGGTGCCGCCGTGGGCGTGAGTGAGGGCCGTCGCGATGGCGAGGCCGAGACCGGCCCCGCCGCGCTTGTCGGGGCGGCTGCGGGAGGCGTCCACCCGGTAGAAGCGGTGGAACACCAGGGCCGCCTGGTCCGCGGTGAGACCGGGCCCGGAGTCGGCGACCTCCAGCAGGCAGAGACCGCCGTCGGTGCCGACGCCGATCCGTACCGGGGTGCCGGGCGGGGTGTGCTTGACGGCGTTGCCGACCAGGTTGGTGACCACCTGGCGGAGCCGGGCCTCGTCGCCGAGCACGGGCGCGGGTCCGGGCGCGCCGGTGCCGGCGGGGCCGGTGAGCGCGACCGGGCGGGACGGGTCGAGGGCGGTGAGGTCGTGCAGGGCGTCCGCGGCGAGGGTGCGCAGGTCCATGGGGGCGAGGTCGAGCGGGCGCTCCTCGTCGAGCCGGGCCAGCACCAGCAGGTCCTCGACCAGCGTGCCCATCCGGACGGCCTCGTTCTCGATCCGCCCCATGGTGCGCTTGACGTCGGCCTCGGTGGGGAGCGCGCCCATCCGGTAGAGCTCGGCGAAGCCGCGGATCCCGGCCAGCGGGGTGCGCAGCTCGTGCGAGGCGTCGGCGACGAACCGCCGCATCCGGGCCTCGGACTCGGCCCGGGCGGCGAACGCGGCCTCGATCTGGGTGAGCATGCCGTTGAGCGCGACGGACAGCCGGCCGACCTCCGTCCGCGGGTCGAACTCGGGCATCCGGTGGGAGAGCTCCCCGGCGGCGATCCGCTCGGCGCCCTCCTCGATCCGGCTCAGCGGACGCAGCCCGGCCCGGACGGCGAAGAAGCCGAGCGCGGCGATCAGGACGAGCACCGCGCCGCCGATGCCGACGAAGGCGGTGTGCAGCCGGGCGACGGTGCCGTCGATGTCCTCGCGGGAGACGGCGACCATCAGGTAGGCGGGGGTGGGGGCGGGGGCGGCGAACATGCTGGGCTGGGCCGGCGGGCGCTGGAGCGGCAGGACCAGTGCCCGCCAGGTGCGCCGGCCGCGCTGGTCGGGCAGGTCGAAGGGGGTGTCGGGGTCGGTGGCGGCCGGTTCGAGGCCGGCCAGCTGCGGTGCCGGGTCGTTCTCGGAGACGGGCTGGCGGACGACCAGCTGCACCTTGCCGTCCGCCGAGAGGTACTGGACCAGGTACTGGCTGGGCAGCGCGGCCAGGTACTGCGGGGCGGCGCGCTTGGCGCCGGGGGAGGGCGACTGCTGCTTGTTCTCCTGCCAGTTCACCCGGGACGGGGCGCGGTGCGCGAGCGGTTCGCCGAACCGCTGCAGCTGCTCGTCGAGCCGCTGGACCAGCTGGACCCGCACCGTGCCGAGGACCACGGCGTCGCTGACCACCAGGCCGGTGGTGACCAGGACGAGCACGAGGACCAGCAGGCGGGCGCGCAGCGACAGCCGGCCGAGCGTCCGGGACGGACGGCGGAGCAGGGCGGGCAGCGAGAGCAGCAGGCGGCGCATACGGGGGCGGGGCGGGGCGGTCAGGCCTGCGGCGGACGGCGCAGCGCGTAGCCGATGCCGCGCACGGTGTGGATCAGCTTGGGGCCGTGGGCCGGGCCCGAGTCGAGCTTGCGGCGCAGGTAGGAGATGTACGACTCGACGATGGAGAGGTCGCCGCCGAAGTCGTAGGCCCACACGTGGTCGAGGATCTGAGCCTTGGAGACCACCCGGCCGACGTTGGCCATCAGGTAGTGCAGCAGCTTGAACTCGGTCGGGGAGAGCGCGACGGGGGCGCCGCCGCGGGTGACCTCGTGGGCGACCGGGTCGAGGGTCAGGTCGGCGACGATCAGCCGGCCGTCCTCGGCCGGTCCGCCGGAGCGGCGCAGGATCGCGCGGATCCGGGCGATCAGCTCCTCCAGGCTGAACGGCTTGGTGACGTAGTCGTCGGCGCCGACGGCCAGGCCCTGGACCTTGTCACCGACCCCGTCCTTGGCCGTGAGGAACAGCACCGGCAGGTGGTCGCCGGGATGGCCGTGGACGGGCCCGGCTATGAGGCCGCGGCTGGTCTGCTCGCGGAGCCGTTCGACGACGGTGAAGCCGTCGAGGTCGGGGAGCATCACGTCGAGGACGACCAGGTCGGGCCGCTCGGCCGCGATCAGTTCGAGCGCCTCGGCGCCGCTGGCGGCGGAGGCGACCCGGAAGCCCGAGAAGCGGAGCGAGGCGGAGAGCAGCTCGCGGATGTTCGGTTCGTCGTCGACGACCAGGAGGAAGGCCTCCCCAGGACCGCCGCCGTTCACCGCCGGGGTTCCTGCTGTGGACACAGTGCCTTGCACGGGGGTTCCGCCTCCCGGTCGGACGATGACATTCGGATCGAGGCTAGCCCGGGGAGGGTATGAGCCATCGATGAATGTTGGATTAACACCTTATCGGGCGGTTTTAGGCGGACGGGCCCACAGGGTCGGCCTGGATGGTGTGCGCACGGGTCCGGGAGGCCCCCGGGCCGGGAGCGAACGGCCCGGGGCGGGCGGTCCGGGAGCCGCGCGGCCCGGCCCCCCGGGGAGGTTTCGGCCGGGCCGCGCGGGGTCGTCGTCCGGGGTTGCCGGGCCGGGTTCAGCCCCCGGACGGGTTCCTGGTGCCGGCTCCGGCCCCGGGTACGGCACCGGCACCGGCGAAGCCGCCCGCCCCGAAACCGGTGGCGCCCTGGACCAGCTGGGTCGCGGCGTAGCCGCCGTCGGCGGCCGGGGTGCCGACCACGGTGACGCTCTGCCCGGGCTGGAGGTCGGCGACCTTGCCCTCCTTGTTGAGCTGGACCTTGGTGGTGTCGCCCGTGGTCACCTTCACGGTGTTGCCGTTGGCGTCGGTCAGGTAGACGGTGGTGCCGTCCACGGCCTTGACGGTGCCCCGGGTGAAGCCGCCCTGACCGCCCTGACCGGCCCCCGTTCCCTGGCCGCCCTGACCACCCTGACCGCCCTGGCCGTTCCTGCGGTTGCCGTTGGCCCCGAAGCCGCTCGCCGCCGCCCGGGGCTGCTGCCCGCCGGAGGCGGCCGTCCGCCCGGAGCCCTCGGAGCCGTGGTCCCGCTGGTACCAGGCGCCACCGGCGAACGCGGCCGTGGCGATCACCGCCCCGGCGAGGACGAGCGTCACCCAGGGCAGCCGGCGGCGTGGCGGTGCGGCCAGCTCCGCGGAGACGTCCCGGGCGTCCGGCGGGGTGGCGAGCAGGGTGACCTGCTCGGCGGGGGTGCGCGGCTCGATCTCGTGGCTCATGGTCTGCGGTCCTTGGTCACTCGTGGCGGAGGGCGTCGATGGGGCGCAGCGAGGCGGCCCGGTTGGCGGGGTAGCTGCCGAAGAACAGGCCGATGGCGACGGCGATGCCGAACGCTCCGAGCACCGACTCGGGGATCACCACCGGCTCGATGCCGACGATCCTGACGTGCGAGCCGGCGATCCCGACCAGCACCCCGAGCCCGGCGCCGATCACCGACAGCAGGGTCGCCTCGGTGAGGAACTGCCCGAGGATCACCCCGCGCGGGGCGCCGAGCGCCTTGCGGATGCCGATCTCCCTGGTCCGCTCGGTGACGGTGACCAGCATGATGTTGGTGATGCCGATGCCGCCGACCAGCAGCGAGATCGCCGCGACCGCGCCGAGCAGGACCGTGAAGGTCCTGGTGGTGGACTCGCGGGCGGTGAGCAGCGAGGCCTGGCTGCTGATCCGGAAGTCCGCCCTGCTCGGGTCGGCGATCGCGTGGGTGCCGAGCAGGACGCGGGTGATCTCGGCCTGCGCCGCGGTGGTGGACTCCGCCGAACTCGCCTGCACCAGGATCTGGTTGACGGCGCCGAAGCCGGTGAACGCGTTCTGCACCGTCGGCAGCGGGGCGATCAGCACGTCGTCCGGGTCGGTGAAGCCGGAGCCGCCCTTGGCCCGGAGCACGCCGACCACCGTGAGCGGCGTTCCCCCGACGGTGACCGTCTTCCCGACCGGGTCGGCGGCGGCGAAGAGCTGCCGGGCGGTGGTCGACCCGAGCACCGCGACCTTGCGGGAGTTGAGGACGTCGTCCGGGGTGAAGTACTCGCCGTGCGCGATCCTCTGGTTGGCGGTCTCGAAGTACGCGGGGTAGGTGCCGACGATCGACCCGGGGCTGTACGAGATGTCGCCGTACAGGGCGGTGCCGGAGGCCGTCACCACGGGGGCGACGGACTTGACCGCCTGCGCGTCCGCGTCGGTCGCCAGTGCCCTGGCGTCGGCGACCGTGAGCTTCTTGGCCCCGGCGGCGGCCCGCTGCCCGCCGGAGGACGCCCCGGACGTGACGGTCAGCGCGTTGGTGCCGAGCGAGGTGATCGACTCCTTGACCGCGACCGAGGACCCGTTGCCCACGGCGAGCAGCAGGATCACCGCGGCGACGCCGATCAGCACGCCCAGCACGGTGAGGGCGGAGCGCACCTTGTTGGCGGCGAGACCGCCGACGGCGAAGCGGAGCATCTGCCAGACGATCACGCGGACACCTCCGCCCGGCGCAGGGCGGGCGGCGGCCCGTCCGCCGGGGCCTGCCGGACGTCGGCGACGACCGCGCCGTCCACCAGCCGGATCACCCGCTTGGCGTGCCGGGCGACCTCGTCCTCGTGGGTGATCAGGACGATCGTGCGGCCGGTGGCGTTGAGGCCGTCGATGATCGCGAGCACCTCGCCGGTCGAGCGGCTGTCCAGGTTGCCGGTGGGCTCGTCGGCGAGCAGCATCGCGGGTGCGGTGACCAGCGCCCGGGCCACGGCCACGCGCTGCTGCTGACCGCCGGAGAGCTCGTTGGGCCGGTGCCCGGCGCGCTCGGCCAGGCCGACCAGTGAGAGCGCCGCGAGAGCCCGGCGGCGCCGCTCGGCGGCCCGGACGCCCGCGTAGGCGAGCGGGAGCTCGACCTGGGCCAGGGCGGTGGTGCGGGGGACGAGGTTGAAGGACTGGAAGATGAAGCCGATCTTGCGGTTGCGGACCAGCGAGAGCTGCCGCTCGTCCAGGTGACCGACGTCGGTGCCGTCCAGCAGGTAGTGGCCGGAGGTGGGCACGTCGAGGCAGCCGAGGATGTTCATCAGCGTGGACTTGCCGGATCCCGAGCTGCCCATCACCGCGACGAAGTCGCCCTGCTCGATGTCGAGGTCGACGCCCTGCGGCGCGCCGGTGGCCGGGTCGTCCGGGCCCCGCAGGGCGTGCACGGTCGCGTCGCCGTGGCCGTAGGACTTGGTGAGCCGGCGGATCCGGATGACCGGCGGAGCCGTGCCCGTCCGGGCCGGGAGGGTCCCGCGCGCCATCAGCGGCCACCGCCCCGGCCGGTGCCCGCGCCGCCCGCAGCGCCGCCCGCCGCGCCGCCGACTCCGGCCACACCCGCACCGGCGCCCCCCGCACCCGCACCCGCACCGGCTCCGGCTCCGTTCCGGCCGCCCTGACCCCCGCCGGCGCCCGGGAAGGAGCCGTTGGGGAACCCGTTCGACCCGCTGGTCGAGGCCAGCTCGACCTGGTCGCCCTCGCTCAGCCCGGAGACCACCTGCACGGTGGTGTCACCCTCGACGCCCACGCCCACGGTGATCCGCTCGGTGGCGCCGTCGGGGTGGACCAGGGTGGCCGTCCGGTCGGCGCCGGTGCCGGACAGGGCCGCCGTGGGCAGCGAGAGCGCGTCGGCCGCCTCGCCGGTGACCACCGAGACGGTCGCGCTGAGACCGGTGCGCAGCTTGCTGGTGTCCCCGGTGATCCCGAGCGTCGCCGCGTACTGGACGGCGGCCGAGCCCCCGCCGCTGCCGCTCACCGGCAGCGGGCTGACCGCCAGCACGGTGGCGCCGAGCTTGGTGTCGGACTGCGCGTTCAGCGTGACGGTGGCCGCCTCGCCCTTCTTCAGCTTCAGCGAGTCCAACTCGGAGAAGTTGGCGGTGACCTGCATCCCGGTCGGGTTGGTCAGCACGATGAAGCCGCTGGGCGCGCTGGTGCCGGAGGAGGCGGACTTGGCGGCGGTGGAGCCGCTGCCGGTCGCACCGACGGTGTCGCCGGCCTTCGCCGAGACGGAGGCGACCGTGCCGTCCACCGAGGCGGTGAGCGTCGTCCCGGCCAGGGCCGCCTGGGCGTTGGCCAGGTTGGTCCGGGCGGTGGCGAGCTGCTGCTCGGCCTGGGCGACGGCCGCCGCGTCGACCTTGGTGGTGCTGATCGTCGTGGTCTGCGGCTCCGGCACGGCGGCCTGCGGCGCCTGGACGGCGGCCTGCGCGGACGGACTGGCCTGCGCGGACGGACTGGCCTGCGCGGACGGGTCGGCCTGCGGGGCGGACGCGCTGCTCCCGCCCGCCCCTCGGCCGCCCGCTCCGCCGCCCGCCGAACCGCCGCCCGCCGAACCCGCGGACGAACCGGACCCCGCGGCGGCGGCCTTCACCGGCAACTGCTGGACGGTCGTCGTGGTGACGCCCGCCCGGGCCTTGGTCAGGTTGGCGTCGGCCGTGGTCAGCGCCGACTGCGCGGCGTCCACCTGCTGCTGGGCCGCGGTGGTGTCGACCGTCGCCAACACCTGGCCCTTGGTCACCGTGTCGCCGACCGCGACGCTGACGGCGGTGAGCCGGCCACCGGTGGCGAAGTCCTGGGCCGCGTCGGTCGGCGACGCCAGGGTGCCGGTTCCGGACACCGTGGCCAGGACGGTGCCCCTGGTCACGGTCGCCGTGCGGACCGGGGCCTTGGCGGTCTGCCGGGCGGCGCCGTCGTCCAGCGTGGTGTACGCCAGGGCGGCCGCACCGAGCAGGGCCACGCCGAGCGCGGAGTTGACGAGGACGGCACCTCGCCGTCGCGGGAACACCTTCATGGCGGACAGCTTCCCGGGGCGCTCTTGGGTCGTCCTGTACGCCGGCTGGGAGAACGCTGACCGGCCGAACCGGGGCAATCCCGCACGGCCCACCCGGCCCGGGCACCCGGCTTGGCCGCCGTCGCACCGGTCGTTGACCGATCTCCCAGCAGCCTCCCAGCCATCCACAGCCTCTCCCGATCCTCCCGGGGGTCCTCCCGGGGTCCTCCCGGCCGACGCGGCGCGCCGGGAGGGCGGAGCGGGGCCGGAACGGGAGGAGCCGGG
>NZ_JBHXKE010000123.1:0-27436 GCF_042722765.1 Kitasatospora sp. NPDC058406 | reverse complement strand
TCCCCCGGGAGGGGCGGGCCCGCGCCTACGCGGTGCGGAGGGTCCTGTCGGCTCAGAGGCGTCCGGACCGCCACACGTGGAGCAGCAGCCAGACGAGGTAGAGCCCGCCGATCGCCGCCGTCATGATGCCGACCGGCAGCTGGATCGGGGCCACCACCCGCTGGGCCGCGAGGTCGCTGAGGCAGAGCAGCAGCGCCCCCATCAGCGCGGAGGGCAGCAGGCTGACGCCGGCGGCCCGGCCGAGGCGGCGGGCGAGCTGCGGTGCGGCCAGGGCGACGAAGGAGATCGGCCCGGCCGAGGCGGTGGCGACGGCCGAGAGCAGCACGGCGGAGACCACCAGCAGGGCGCGTGAGCGTTCCACCGGCACGCCGAGCGCCTTCGCCGCGTCGTCGCCGGCCTCCATCAGCCGCAGGTGCCGGCCGAGCAGCAGGACGGCGGGCAGCAGGAGCCCGATCGCGAGCGCCGCGGGGCCGAACTGGTCCCATCCGTGACCGTTCAGCGAGCCGGTGAGCCAGACCGCCGCGGCCTGCGCCTCGTCGATCGACGCCTCGATCATCAGGTAGGCGTTGACCGAACTCAGCAGCGCCCCCGCCGCGATCCCGACCACGATCAGCCGGTAGCCCTGCACGCCGCGCCGGTAGGCCAGCAGGTAGACCGTCAGGGCGGTGGCGAACCCGCCGCCGACCGCGCCGAGCGCCACCGCGAACGGTCCGCCGCCGAACACGAGGATCTGCAGGAGCGCCCCGGTCGCGGCGCCGGTCTCGAACCCGATCAGGTCCGGGCTGCCCAGCGGGTTGCGGGCCAGGCTCTGGAACACGGCGCCGCTCAGGCCGAGGGCCGCGCCGACGATGAGGCCGACCGCGAGCCGGGGCAGCCGCAGGCTGTTCACCACGTAGTCGGTGGCCGCGGTCCCCTGGCCGGCCAGCGCCTTGACCACGTCGACGGGGGAGACCTGGAAGTCACCGGTGCCGAGGGTGACGACGGCCACGGTGAGCAGGGCGAGGGCCAGACCGCAGCCGGCCACCAGCGGACGCCGGGCGACCCGCAGCTGCAGGGCACCGAGGCGGATCCGCAGGCCGGGGACGAGCCGGGCCGGGTCCGGTACCGCGGGCGCGGGCAGGGCGCGGGGGGCCGACGGGGGCAGCAGGGTGCCGGACGGGCTGTCCGGGAGGGGGCTCACAGCTGGGGGACCTTCCGGCGGCGGACCAGGGCGACGAGGACGGGGGCGCCCAGGGCGGCGGTGACGATGCCGACGGCCAGTTCGTCGGGGCGGACCAGGATCCGCCCGAGCACGTCGGCGCCGAGCAGCAGGGCGGGGGACAGGACCAGGCAGTAGGCCAGCAGCCAGCGCTGGTCCGGCCCGGTGACGAGCCGTACGGCGTGCGGCACGATGAGGCCGACGAAGCCGATCGGCCCGACGGCGGCGGTCGCCGCGCCGCAGAGCAGGGCGACCGCCACCGCGCCGAGCACCCGGGTGCGGGCCGGCCGGGCCCCGAGCGCGCTGCCGATGTCGTCGCCGAGGGCCAGCGCGTTCAGCGGACCGGCCAGGGCGAGGGCGAGCACGATGCCGGTCAGCAGGAACGGCGTCACCTGGAGGAGGACGGCGTCGCTGCGCCCGGCGAGGGTGCCGACGGACCAGGTGCGCAGGGTGGCGAAGGAGTCGCGGTCCAGGAAGGTGAGGGTGGAGATGCCCGCGATGAGCGAGGCGTTGACCGCGGTGCCGGCCAGGACCAGCCGGATCGGGGAGGCGGCCGAGCGGCCCGCGGTGCCGAGGGTGTAGACGGCGGTCGCGGTGAGCGCGGCGCCGGCCAGGGCGAACCAGACGTAGCCGGCCAGGGTGGTGACGTGGAAGAGGCCGATGCCGGCGACGACGGCGGCGGAGGCGCCGGACTCGATGCCGAGCAGGCCCGGGTCGGCGAGCGGGTTGCGGGTGAGCGCCTGCATGAGGGCGCCGGCCAGGCCGAGGCCCGCGCCCACCGCGAGTCCCAGCAGGGTCCGGGTGAGCCGGTAGTCCTGGACGATGACGGCGTTCTCGGTTCCGTCGGGTGCGAAGAGCCCGTGCAGGACGGTGGTGAAGGGGATGGATCGTGCACCCACCGAGATGCTGAGCACCGCGATCACGAGGAGCAGCAGGAGGGCGGCCAGCAGCCCTGCGGCGCGTAGTCGGGGCGCGGTCCGTCGGGACCGGAGGGGTTCGGCGGGGCCGCCCGCGGGGACCCCTTGCTGAACGAGGCTCACTCGTGCACTCACTCCTCGGAGGGTGGGGCGGAACACTCTCCGCCACGATTTTTAGTTAGGTGAGCCTATCCTAAATTGGCCGGATTCGGTGCCCGGTCCGGGCGCCCGGACCGGCCCCGCCGCGGCCCCTCCGAGCGGCCGCTGACCGGGGGTTGGCGACCCGTCAGGAGTCGGCCGGACCGGCTCCGCGCGGTGCCGGAGGGGTGGCGGAACCTCGCCGCCCGCCGGGCTCGCGGTCGTGACGGGGCAGAGTGGGCAATGTAAGGTCAACCTTGCCTAACCAGGGCCGGGCGGGGGACTCACCTTCCTCGACCGTGACCGGGCGGGCTGGTGGAACACGGTGCGGCCGGAATGAACGAGTTGAGACAAAGGACGCGTGGGACTGGTGGGCAGAGGCAGTGTGAGTCCTGGCAGGTCCGGCGGAGTCGGAGCCGGGCAGCGCCCGCCCGGTCTCCAGGAGTGCCTGTCCGACCTGAGGCGCTTCCGGGGTTCCACCGTCGTCGTGAAGTTCGGCGGCAACGCGATGGTGGACGAGGCCCGGAAGGCCGCCTTCGCCCGGGACGTCGTCCTCCTGCGCTACGCGGGCCTTCGCCCGGTGGTCGTGCACGGCGGCGGCCCGCAGATCGGCGCACAGCTCCAACGGCTCGGACTGACCTCCTCGTTCACGGCCGGCCTGCGGGTCACCACGCCGGAGGCCATGGAGGCCGTCCGGATGGTGCTGGCTGGTCAGGTCCAGCGGGAGCTGGTCGGCCTGATCAACTCCCACGGGCCGTTCGCGGTCGGGATGACCGGCGAGGACGCGCACACCATGACCGCGCGCAAGCGCTACGCGGTGGTGGACGGCGAACGGGTCGACATCGGCCTCGTCGGCGAGGTCTCCTCCGTCAGTCCGTCGCTGCTGTCGACCCTGCTGGCGGACGGGCGCATCCCGGTGGTCTCCTCGGTCGCCCGGGGCGAGGACGGGAACGTCTACAACGTCAACGCCGACACGGCCGCCGCCGCGGTGGCGGGCGCGCTGCGTGCGGACGTGCTGCTGATGCTGACCGACGTCCCCGGCCTCTACCGTTCGTGGCCCTCCGACACCGAGGTGGTGTCGCGGCTCACCGCGCCCGAGCTGGCCGAGCTGCTGCCGGGCCTGACCGGGGGGATGGTGCCCAAGATGGAAGCCTGTCTCGACGCGCTGCGGGCGGGGGTGGGCGTCGTGCGGGTCCTGGACGGGCGGGTGCCCTACGCCCTGCTGCGGTCCTTCGGTGACTCCTCCCCCGGGACGGAGATCGTGGCCCGGCCTGAGGCCCCGGCCGACACCCCGCATGCCGCGGTGCAGACGGCTCCCGCGCTGCGGTGAGCCCGTGAACGGGGCTCGAATGTCCTGATTCAGACGCTCTGTCCGGAAAATCCGGTCATGAGCACACCCGACTCGGAGAAACCGCTGATCGGAGCCCGGATGCGGGTCCGGTCAGTGAACTTGACTCCATGGCTCCGATAAGGGAACTTAGGCAAGCCTTGCCTTAGGTCTTCGGTGGTCACGCCGGGGTTCGACAGGTCCGGGAGCTCCGCTCCGGGCCCCTGAACGAGTAGTAGACGGAAGGATTGAGTCATGTCGCGCGAGAACGGCGCAAACTACGGAGGTGGCAGCGTCGACGACCTGGTCGGCATAGGCTTCGGCCCGGCCAACCTGGCCCTGGCGATCGCGATCGACGACCACAACCGTCGCAACCCCGGGCAGTCGCTCGCCGTCCGCTTCCTGGAGAAGCAGGAACGTTTCGGATGGCACCGGGGCATGCTGCTGGACGGCGCCACCATGCAGGTCTCCTTCCTCAAGGACCTGGTGACCCTGCGTGACCCGCGAAGCCGCTTCACCTTCCTGTCCTACCTCCAGGAGCGGGGCCGGCTGGTCGACTTCATCAACCTGAAGTCCTTCTACCCGACCCGCCTGGAGTTCCACGACTACTTCGAGTGGTGCGCCGCGGAGTTCACCGACCAGGCCGCCTACGGCCGCAAGGTCACCGCCGTGCGGCCGGTGGAGTCGGACGGCCGGATCGACAGCGTCGAGGTCGTCTCCGAGGCGGTCACCGGTGGCGACCAGGAGGTCCGCCGGGCCCGGAACATCACGGTCGGCACGGGTCTGACCCCGCGTGTCCCCGACGGCGTCACGCTCGGCGAGCGCGTCTGGCACGCCCGGGACCTGCTGCTGCAGGCACCCACGCTGGTCGGCCAGGAACTGCGCCACCGCCGGATCGCCGTGGTCGGCGCCGGCCAGTCGGCCGCCGAGGCGGTCGAGTACCTCCACCGCACGTTCCCCGACGCCGAGATCTGCGCGGTCCTCTCCCGCTACGGCTACAGCCCGGCCGACGACAGCCCCTTCGCCAACCGGATCTTCGACCCGGCCGCGGTCGACGAGTTCTACGGGGCCTCCGAGGAGGCCAAGCAGACCCTGCTCCGCTACCACGCGAACACCAACTACTCCGTGGTCGACGGCGATCTGATCGAGCAGCTCTACCGGATCGTCTACCAGGAGAAGGTCGCCGGCCGCGAGCGGCTGCGCGTCCTCAACGCCAACCGCCTGACCGGTGTCGCCCAGCACACGGACGGCGTGCGCGCCGAGGTCCGCTCGCTGACCACCGGCGAGGAGCAGACCCTCGACTGCGACGCGGTCGTCCTCGCCACCGGCTACACCCACGTGGACCCCCGTGAGCTGCTCGGCGACCTCGCCCCCACGCTCCTCACCGACGAGCAGGGCCGCCTGCGCGTCGACCGCGACCACCGGGTGCTGACCGAGGACCACGTCGACGTGGGGATCTACCTCCAGGGCGGCACCGAGCACACCCACGGGATCACCTCCGCCCTGCTCTCGACCCTGGCCATCCGCTCCGGGGAGATCTGCGACTCGCTCCTGCTGCGCCAGACCGGCGCCCAGCTGCGGGCCCAGAACAGCCGCCTCGGCGTAGCCGGCTGACCACGGATCCCGGGCCACCGGCCCGGATCCACCCGGCCGGACCCACCGAACCGCACACCCTCGCTACCGAACGGACCTTCAGCATGAGCGCCAGCACCGCACCGGGCCCGACGGGCTTCGACCCGGACACCGTCCGGGCGGACATCGCCGACATCCTCGGCGAGCGCCCGGAGGACATCGGTGACGACGACGACCTGCGCGACCTCGGCCTCGACTCGATGCGGGTGATGCACCTCGTCGAGGTCTGGCGCGCCCGTGGCGCCCGGGCCGAGTTCGCCGACCTGGCGGACCTCGGCGCGGAGCCCACCGTCGCCTCCTGGTCGGCCTACCTGAGCCGCGCCTGAGCCGCACCCGAGCCGCGCCCGGGGCACCACCCCGGGCCGTGCCCGCGCAACACCAGAGCCGTACCCAGCAGGACCGGAACCGCCGAAACCGCCCGTGCCCCCAGGCACCGGGCCCCCTGGACTCCGGCGGGCTCGCCCGACACACCGAACCCGCCGCGCACCTCGTAACACTTCAAGGAGAACCATGAACACCCGAGCCCTGACGTCCCGCAGCGTCAGAATCGCCGCCGTCGCCGCCACCGCCGCGCTCACCCTCGCGGCCTGCGGCTCCAACGGCGACAGCAAGGACGCCGCGGGCACGCCCTCGGCCGGCAGCGCCGCGTCCGGCCCCGTGGTGGTCGAGGCCACCAACGGCAAGATCACCGTCCCGGCCGGCGTCAAGCGCATCGTCAGCGTCTCCTACGCCACCGGCGCCCTGCTCGACCTCGGCGTCCAGCCGGTCGGCACCAGCACCATCGACGACAACAACCCGATGGAGCTGCTGCCCTCGCAGACCGAGGCCGCGAAGAAGATCGAGCCGATCGGCTCCGGCATCGAGATCAACATCGAGAAGGTCGCCTCCCTCAAGCCCGACCTGATCGTGGTCGAGGGCGCCAGCGCCTTCGACTGGGGCATCAAGAAGCTCGAAGGCATCGCCCCCACCCTGTACTTCGGCGTCGACACCCCGGTCGACCTGCTCAACGCGCAGGAGAAGATCGCCACCGCCGTCGGCAAGGAGGCGGAGTTCAAGAAGCTGAAGTCCGACTACGACGCCAAGGCCGCGAAGATCAAGACGGACTACGCGACCAAGCTCAACTCCGTGAAGTGGACCATCGCCTCCTCCTACGGCGGCGGCGAGTTCCTGGTCGACACCAGCACCTCCTGGGTCGGCCGCGTCCTCAACGACGCGGGTGCCAAGTTCTCCCAGGCGTCCTCGGACACCAAGGAGCACGAGACCACCTACTCCGTCGAGAAGCTCGACGTCCTCGCCGACGCCGACCTCATCCTCGTCCCCAAGATGGCCGCCACCGGCGAGGTCCCGCAGGACACCAAGGACCTCGACAAGCAGCCGTCCTGGAAGAACCTCAAGGCCGTCCAGGCCG
Organism: Kitasatospora sp. NPDC058406; assembly: GCF_042722765.1. Lineage (NCBI taxonomy): Bacteria > Bacillati > Actinomycetota > Actinomycetes > Kitasatosporales > Streptomycetaceae > Kitasatospora > Kitasatospora sp. NPDC058406. Next base: position 20,816 of record NZ_JBHXKE010000123.1, on the reverse strand, counting down.
GCAAGGTCATCCCGGTCACCTACGCCACCACCGACCGGTACGGCACCTCGATCAACGTCCTCGACCAGATCGAGACCATCCTCAAGGGCCTCTAGCCCACCACGTCCGGGTGGCCGCCGCCCCGCGCGGCCACCCGGACGGACACCACCACATCGCACCAAGCGCACGAGCGCCCCGGGCTGGCAGGATCGGCGGGGCGGCGAACCGGGAAGGGCCGACCCCCATGCCAGAGGCTGGCACGACGACCACGCACGCCGACCAGGAATCTCCGCGGGAGCTGACAGCCGCCCAGGCGGGCATCCTCGCGGCCCAACGGATCGACCCGGACAACCCGGCGTACAACGTCGGCCAGTACGTGCGCATCGCCGGAGAGCTCGACGAGCAGCTGCTGGAAGCCGCCCTGCGCCGCACCCTCACCGAGGCCGACGGCCTGCACATCCGCCTCGCCGAGCAGGACGGCCGCACCGTCCGGCTCCCCGGCGCGTTCGACGCCGGGTCGTGGGCCCTGCACCGCCTCGACACCAGCGGCGCCACCGACCCGGTCGCCGCCGCCGCGGCCCTCGTCCACGACCAACTGGCCGTCCCCACCGTGCTGGAGGGGCCCGACGCGGGCCCGCTCACCGGTGCGCTGCTGGTACGCGTCGGCCCGGCCGACCACCTCTGGTTCCAGTGGTTCCACCACCTGGTCGTCGACGGCTACAGCGTCGCCCTGTTCAGCCGCCGCGTCGCCGAGGTCTACACGGCGCTCGCCACCGGCGCCGACGTCCCCGAGAGCCCGTTCCGGCCCGCAGACCTGCTGGCCGACGCCGAGCGCGACTACCTCGCCTCCGACCGGCCCGAGGCCGACCGCGCCTACTGGCGCGAGCGCTTCGCCGACCGGCCGGCCGTCGTCGGCCTCACCGAACCCACCGCCGCGGCCGCCCCCACCGCCCTGCGCCACCGCATCGAGCTGCCCGCCGAGCAGTCCGCGACCGTGCTCGCCGCGGCCCGTGCGTCCCGCACCACCTGGGCCGAGGCCGCCAACGCCGCCTTCGCCGCCTACCTGCACCGGATGACCGGCGCGGCCGACGCCGTCCTCGGCATGCACTTCATGGCCCGCACCGCCCCCGGCACGCTGCGGGTGCCCGGCATGGCCGTCAACATCCTCCCCGTGCGGCTGCCCGTCGCGGGCACGGACACCTTCGCCGCGCTGCTGCGCCGCTCCGCCGAGGAGCTCAAGGCCGTGCGCCGCCACCAGCTCCACCGCGGTGAGGACATCCGCCGCGACCTCGGCCTGGTCGGCACCGACGGGCGCCTGCACGGGCCGATGCTCAACATCAAGCCCTTCGACCTCGACCTCGACTTCGCGGGCAGCCCCGGTACCACCGTCAACCTGGCCTCCGGGCCGGTCGAGGACTTCGCGCTCTCCGTCCACAAGACCCCGGACGACCGCCTGGTCCTGGAGTTCGACGCCAACCCGGTGCTCTACGGCGAGGGCGAACTCGCCCGCCACGCCGACCGGTTCGCCGCCCTGCTGACCCGCCTCGCCACCTCGCCCGAGCAGCCGCTGGCCGAGCTGCCGCTGCTCGCCGACGCCGAGCGCGAGGCCGTCCTGCACGGCTGGAACGCCACCGCCCGCGAGGTCCGCGAGGGCACCCTGGTCAGCCGGATCGCCGAGCGCGCCGCCGCCACCCCCGACGCCACCGCCGTGGTCGCCGAGGGCCGCACCCTGACCTACGCCGAGCTCGACGCCCGCGCCACCGCCCTCGCCCGCGCGCTGCGCGCCGCCGGGGCCGGCCCGGACCGGGTGGTCGGCGTCGCCGTGCCCCGCTCCGCCGAGTTGATGGTCGCCCTGCTCGGCGTCCTCAAGGCCGGCGCCGCCTACCTGCCGCTGGACGCCGACTACCCGGCCGACCGGCTGGCCCACATGGTCGAGGACGCCGCGCCGGTGCGCGTCGTCACCGTCCGCGCACTGCTGGAGCGGCTCCCCGAGGCCGCCCGCGCCGCCGCCCTGCTGGTCGACGAGCTCGCCGACGCCGACGCCGCCGGGCACCCCGCGCTCCCCGAGCCCGGCCCCGACCACGCCGCGTACCTGATCTACACCTCCGGCTCGACCGGCCGCCCCAAGGGCGTCGTGGTCACCCACCGCGCCATCGTCAACCGGCTCGCCTGGATGCAGCACGCCTACCGCCTCGGCGCCGACGACCGCGTCCTGCAGAAGACCCCGGCCAGCTTCGACGTGTCCGTCTGGGAGTTCTTCTGGGCGCTGTGCGAGGGCGCCACCGTCGTCCTCGCCCGCCCCGAGGGCCACAAGGACCCCGCCTACCTCGCCGCGCTGATCGCCGAGGAGCGCGTCACCACCCTGCACTTCGTCCCCTCCATGCTGCGCGCCTTCCTGGAGGAGACCTCGGTCGCCGAGCGCTGCGCCGGACTGCGCCGCGCCTTCTGCTCCGGAGAGGCCCTGCCCGGCGACGTCGTCGACCGCTGGTACGCGACCCTCCCCGCGGTGCCGCTGCACAACCTCTACGGCCCCACCGAGGCCGCCGTCGACGTCACCCACCACCACACCGCGCCCGCCGCGGGCGTCGTCCCGATCGGCCGCCCGGTCTGGAACACCCGCCTCTACGTGCTGGACGCCGAGCTGCGACCCGCGCCGGTGGGCGTGCCCGGCGAGCTGTACCTGGCCGGCGTCCAGCTGGCCCGCGGCTACCTCGGCCGCCCCGGCCTCACCGCCGGCCGCTTCGTCGCCGACCCGCACGGCGGCCCGGGCGAGCGCATGTACCGCACCGGCGACCTCGTGCGCTGGGCGCCCGACGGCACCGTCGAGTACCTCGGCCGCACCGACGACCAGGTCAAGGTCCGCGGCTTCCGGATCGAGCTCGGCGAGATCGAGGCCGCCCTGGAGGCGCTCCCCGGCGTCGTCCAGGCCGCGGTGACCGCCCGTGAGCTGACCCCGGGCGGCGCCCGCCGGCTCGTCGGCTACCTGGTGCCCGCGCCCGCCGACGCCGAGGCGCTGCGCTCCGAACTCGCCCGCACCCTGCCCGAGCACATGGTCCCGGCCGTCCTGGTCGGCCTCGACACCCTGCCGCTGAGCCTCAACGGCAAGCTCGACCGCAAGGCCCTGCCCGCGCCCGCCACCGGCGGCGGCGAGGGCGGCGGCGCCCCGCGCACCGACGCCGAGCGCGTCCTCGCCTCGCTCGTCGCCGAGGTCCTCGGACTGACCGGCGACCAGGTCGGCGTCGACGACAACTTCTTCTCCCTCGGCGGCGACAGCATCTCCGCCATCCAGCTGGGCAGCCGCGCCCGCCGCGCCGGCTTCCGGATCACCCCGCGCGTGGTGTTCGAGCGGCGCACCGTCGCCCGCATCGCCGCCGTCGCCGAGGCCACCGGCACCGCCACCGGCCCGTCCGCCGCCGCCGTCGCCGCGACCGGCCCGCTGCCGACCACCCCGATCAGCGAGTGGCTGCGCGAGCGCGGCGGCCCGATCGCCCGCTTCGGCCAGCACACCGTCGTCACCGTCCCGGCCGGCCTCGACCGGCAGCGGCTGGCCGCCGCCCTGGACACCCTGACCGACCACCACGACGCCCTGCGCCTGCGCCTGCACGTCGCCACTGACGGCGGCTGGACCCAGGAGGTCCGGCCCGCCGGCAGCGCGCCCGCCGCCGACCGGCTCCGGCACGTCGAGGTGACCGCCGGGGAGCTGACCGCCGCCGCCGCGGCCGAGCGGGAGGCCGCCGCCGACCGCCTCGATCCCGAGCAGGGCGTCGTCCTCCAGGCCGTCCACCTCGACGCCGGGGCCGACACCCCGGGCCTGCTCGTCCTCGCCGTCCACCACCTCGCCGTCGACGGCGTCTCCTGGCGCATCCTGCTGCCCGACCTGCGCGCCGCCTACGAGGGCCGGACCCCGGAGCCCGTCACCACCCCGCTGCGCGCCTGGACCACCGGCCTCGCCGAGGCCGCCGCCGGCGACCGGGTCCGCGCCGCACTGCCCCTGTGGCAGGCCGTCCTGGCCGACGGCAGCGGACCGCTGCTGGGCGACCGCCCGCTCGACCCGGCCCGCGACACCGCCGCCACCACCGGGCGACTGCGGCTGACCCTGCCCGCCGAGCGCACCGCGCCGCTGCTCGGCGCCGTCCCCGCCACCCACCGGGCCGGCGTCGACCACGTCCTCCTCACCGGCCTGACCCTCGCGCTGCTCGCCCGCCGCCGCGCCCGCCTCGGCGCCGACGCCCGCCCCGACCTGCTGCTGCGCCTGGAGGGCCACGGCCGCGAGGACCACCTCGTCCCCGGCGCCGACACCACCCGCACGGTCGGCTGGCTCACCAGCGAGTTCCCCGTCCGGTTCGACCTCTCCGGCGTCGACCCCGAGGCCGCGCTCGCGGGCGGGCCCGCCGCCGGCCGCGCCCTCGCGCTCGTCAAGGAGCAGCTCCGCGCCCTGCCCGACGCGGGCGCCGGCTACGGCCTGCTGCGCCGGCTCGACCCGCCGTCCGCCGCCGCCCTCGCGGACGTCGCCGAGCCCCAGCTGCTCTTCAACTACCTGGGCCGCTTCGCCGCCACCGGTGAGGAGTGGACGGTCGCCCCGCAGACCGGGGACGCCGTCACCGCCTCCGCCGACCCCGGCCTGCCCTGCGCCCACGCGCTGGAGATCGGCGCCTTCGTCCACGACGGGCCCGACGGCCCCGAGCTGACCGTCCAGCTCACCTGGCCGCACGGCGTGTTCGGCGAGGACGCCGTCCGCGAGACGGCCGAGAGCTGGTTCGCCCACCTCGACGCGCTCACCCGCTACGCCGCCCGCCCCGACGCCGGCGGCCTCACCCCCTCCGACGTGCCGCTCGCCCCGGTCACCCAGGCCGTCCTGGACCGCCTGGCCGCGGAGCACCCCGGCACCGAGGACGTCCTGCCGCTCTCCCCGCTCCAGGAGGGCCTGCTCTTCCACACCCTCCTCCAGGACGGGCAGGGCGCCGACGACCTCTACACCTCGCTCACCTCGCTCGACCTGCGCGGCCCGCTGGACCGCGCCGCTCTGGTCCGGGCCGTCGACGAGGTCGTCAACCGGCACACCGCCCTGCGCGCCGGCTTCCTCGGCGAGGGCCTTCCGGAGCCGCTCCAGCTGGTCGCCGGCCGGGTCCGGGTGCCCTGGACCGAGCACGACCTGAGCGCGCTGCCCGCCGACCGGCAGGACGCCGAGACCGCCCGCATCGAGGACGCCGAGGCCTCCCGCCGCTTCGACCTGGCCCGGCCGCCGCTGGTGCGCTGCGCCCTCGTCGCCCTCGGCACCGACCACCACCGGCTGGTCCTGACCCGCCACCACATCGTCATGGACGGCTGGTCCACGCCCGTCCTGCTGCGCGAGCTCGTCACCGCGTACGGCGCCGGCGGCGACACCGCCGCGCTGCCCGCGGCCGCCCCGTTCGCCGACCACCTCGGCTGGCTGGCCGCCCGCGACACCGGCGCCGACACCGCCGCCTGGCGGCAGGCCCTGGCGGGCCTCGCCGCGCCGACCCTGCTGGCCGACAGCCTCGGCACCCCCGCCGCCGGCCCGGCCGCCGCCGACGGCTCCGCCGCGGGCCGGGAGATCGGCCTGCCGATCCCCGCCGAGCTGTCCGCCGCCCTCACCACGACCGCCCGCGAGCACGGACTGACCCTCAACACCCTGGTCCAGGGCGCCTGGGCGGTCCTCCTCGGCCGCCTCACCGGCCGCACCGACGTGGTGTTCGGCGCCACCGTCTCCGGCCGCCCCGGCGACCTGCCCGGCGTCGAGTCGATGGTCGGCCTGTTCAGCAACACCGTTCCGGTGCGCTTCCGGCCGGACGAGGACGAGACGGTCGGGGAGATGCTGCTCCGCCTCCAGGCGCAGCAGTCCGGCCTGCTCGACCACCAGTACCTCGGCCTCGCCGACATCCAGGCGCTGGCCGGCCACGGCACCCTCTTCGACACCCTGCTGGTCTTCGAGAACTACCCGGTCGACCCCGACCACCTCACCGCCCGCGGCCTGCGGGTCGCCGGTATCGGCAACCGGGGCGCCACCCACTACCCGCTCACCGTGCTCACCCTCCCCGGCGAGGCCCCGCAGCTGACCGTCGAGTACCGCCCCGACGTGTTCACCGCCGAGCAGGCCGCCGCCGTCGGCGAGCGCCTGCTGCGGGTGCTCGCCACCATCGCCACCGCGCCCGACACCACCGTCGGCGCGCTGGAGATCCTCTCGCCGGCCGAACGCCGCACCGTGCTGGAGGAGTGGAACGCCACCGCGCGCGCCGTCCCCGCCGGCACCGTCGTCGACGCCTTCGCGGCCCGCGCCGCCGCCGTGCCCGAGGAGACCGCCGTCGTCTTCGGCGACCAGCGGCTCGACTACGCCGAACTCGCCGCCCGCGTCGACCGCACGGCCCGCCACCTCGCCGCGCTCGGCGCCGGCCCCGGCCGGGTCGTGGCGCTGGCGCTGCCCCGCTCGGCCGACCTGGTCGCCGCCCTGCTCGGCGTCCTCGCCTCCGGCGCCGCCTACCTGCCGATCGACCTCGACCACCCGGACGAGCGGATCGCGCTGATGCTGGAGGACGCCGACCCGCTGCTCACCCTGAGCACGCCCGAGGTCGCCGGCCGCCACCCGGTGCTGGCCGCCCACGGCAAGGGCGTCGTCACCCTCGCCGAACTCGGCACGCTGAGCGCCGAACCGACCCGCCCGCACGCCGACGACCTGGCGTACGTCATCCACACCTCCGGCTCCACCGGCCGCCCCAAGGGCGTCCAGGTCCCGCACCGCGGCCTCGCCAACATGCTGGAGCACCACGGCAACACCGTCTTCGCCCGGGCCGTCGACCTGGCCGGCGGGCGCCGCCTGCGCGCCGCGCACACCGCGTCGTTCTCCTTCGACTCCTCCTGGGAGCAGCTGCTCTGGCTCGTCCAGGGGCACGAGCTGCACGTCTACGGCGAGGACCTGCGCCGCGACCCGCAGGCCCTGGTCCAGCGCCTGCTCGCCGACCGCATCGACACCCTCGACGTCACCCCGTCGTTCGGTCAGCAGCTCGTCGAGTGGGGCCTGCTGGACTCCGAGCGGCACCGCCCGCTGCTCTTCCTGGTCGGCGGCGAGGCCGTCGGCGACGCCCTGTGGACCCGCATCCGCGCGACCGAGGGCGTGCTCGGCCACAACTTCTACGGCCCCACCGAGTACACCGTCGACACGCTCGGTGCCGCACTCGACGGCAGCCCCACCCCGTTCGTCGGCCGCCCGATCGGCAACACCCGGGTGTACGTGCTGGACGCCCGGCTCCGGCCCGTCCCGGCCGGCGTCGCCGGCGAGCTGTACATCGCCGGCCCCGGCCTGGCCCGCGGCTACGGCAACCGGCCCGCGCTCACCGCGAGCCGCTTCGTCGCCGACCCGTACGGGGCCCCCGGCGGCCGGATGTACCGCACCGGGGACGTCGTGCGCCACCGCCCCGACGGCAGCCTGGACTTCCTGGGCCGCGACGACGACCAGGTGAAGATCCGCGGCTTCCGCGTCGAGCCCGGCGAGGTCGAGGCGGCCCTCGCCGCCCAGCCCGGCATCGCCCGGGCCGCCGTCCTGGCCCGCGCCGGCGGAGGCGGCGTCAAGCGGCTCGTCGGCTACGTCGTCGCGGCCCCCGGGGCCGCCGCCGACCCCGCCGCGCTGCGCACCGCGCTCGCCGAGGCGCTGCCCGAGTACATGGTCCCGGCCGCGATCGTCCCGCTGCCCGCGCTGCCGCTGAACGTCAACGGCAAGCTCGACCGGCAGGCCCTCCCCGAGCCCGGCGCCGACGCCTTCGCCGCCCCGGCCGGGCGGGCCCCGCGCACCGAGCGGGAGGCCGTGATCTGCGGCGTCTACGCCGAGGTGCTCGGCCTGCCCGCGGTCGGCATCGACGACGACTTCTTCGCCCTCGGCGGCCACTCGCTGCTCGCCACCCGGGTGATCGGCCGGCTGCGGGCCGCGCTCGGCACCGAGGTCGCCGTCCGCGACCTGTTCGAGAGCCGCACCCCCGTCGGCCTCGCCGCGCGGCTCGACGGCGCGGCGACCGGCCGCACCGCCCCCGCGGCCCGCCCGCGTCCCGAGCGGATCCCGCTGTCCGCCGCCCAGGCCCGGCTCTGGTTCCTCTACCGCCTCCAGGGCCCGAGCACCGCGTACACCATCCCGTGCGCGCTGCGGATCGACGGCCCGCTCGACGCGGACGCGCTGCGCGCCGCGTTCGGCGACGTGCTGGCCCGCCACGAGGCGCTCCGCACGGTCTTCCCCGACCACGACGGCCGGCCCTTCCAGCGGATCCTCGACCCCGGCACCGCCGGCGTCCCGTTCACCGTGGCGGAGGCCTCCGGGCACCGCCTGGACACCGAGGTCGCCGCGGCCGGCGCGTACGCCTTCGACCTGGCCACCGAGATCCCCGTCCGGGCGACCCTGGTGACCGCCGGCCCCGAGCGGCACGTGCTCAGCATCGCGCTGCACCACATCGCCGGTGACGAGTGGTCCGAGGGCGTGCTGCTGCGCGACCTCGACCTCGCCTACGCCGCCCGCCGGTCCGGCGCCGCCCCGGCGTTCGCGCCGCTGCCGCTCCAGTACGCCGACCACGCGCTCTGGCAGGCCGAGCTGCTCGCCGGGGCCGAGGGTCCGGGAGCCGACCAGACCCGCTACTGGAGCGAGCGCCTGGCGGCGCTGCCCGCCGAGCTGACGCTGCCGACCGACCGGGCCCGCCCGGCCGAGGCCGGCGGACGCGGCGGCGCCGTGCGGCTGCGCCTGCCCGACGAGCTGCACGCCGCCCTGCGCGGCTACGCGCAGCGCACCGGGGCGACCCCGTTCATGGTCACCCAGGCCGCCGCGGCCCTGCTGCTCGGCAAGCTCGCCGGCACCGCCGACGTCGCGCTCGGCACTCCGGTCGCGGGCCGCACGGACGAGGTGCTGGAGTCCGTGGTCGGCTTCTTCGTCAACACCCTGGTGCTGCGCCACGACCTCTCCGGCGACCCGAGCTTCGACGAGCTGGTCGCCCGCTCCCGGGAGACCGTGCTCGGCGCGCTCGCCCACCAGGACCTGCCGTTCGACCGCCTGGTGGAGATCGTCAACCCCGAGCGCTCGCTCGCCCGCCACCCGCTGTTCCAGGTGATGGTCCAGCACCGCCGGGAGGCCGACGGCCTGGACCGCCTGCTCGGCGCCACCACCGCCCTGCTGCCCGACCCCGTCCACGCGGCCCGTTTCGACCTCGCCTTCACCTTCGTGGAGGCCGCCGACGGCAGCCGCACCGACCTGACCGTCATCCACGCCGACGACCTCTTCGACCGCGCCACCGCGCGGCTGTTCGGGGCCCGGCTGATGCGGGTCATGGAGCAGGCCCTCGCCGCCCCCGAGCGGCCGGTCGGCCGGATCGAGCCGACCGCCGCCCAGGAGCTCCGCGGCCTCGCGGGGGAGTGGAACGCCACCGCCATCCCGGTGCGCGAGGGGACCCTGGTGGACCGGATCGCCGAGCGCGCCGCCGCCACCCCGGACGCCGTCGCGGTCGTCTTCGAGGGCGCCGTGCTGACCTACCGGCAGCTGGACGAGCGGGCCGGCCTGCTCGCCGGGGCGCTGACCGCCGCCGGCGCCGGCCCCGACCGGATCGTCGCCGTCGCCGTGCCCCGCTCCGCCGAGCTCATGGTCGCCCTGCTCGCCGTCCTCAAGGCCGGCGCCGCCTACCTGCCGCTGGACACCGAGTACCCGGTCGACCGCCTCACCGCCATGGTCGAGGACGCCGCCCCGGTGTGCGTGCTCACCGTCGCCGGCCTGGAGGGCGGCCTGCCCGCGGTGCCGGGCGTGCCGGTGCTCACCGTCGACGCCCGGGCGCAGCGGACCGTGACGCCCACCGCCCCGGACGCCGACCACGCCGCGTACGTCATCTTCACCTCCGGCTCCACCGGCCGGCCGAAGGGCGTCGTCGTCACCCACCGGGCGATCGTCAACCGGCTCGACTGGATGCGCGAGGTCTACGGCATCAGCGCGGCCGACCGCGTCCTCCAGAAGACCCCGGCCAGCTTCGACGTGTCGGTCTGGGAGTTCTTCCTGCCCCTGGTCAGCGGCGCCCGCGTGGTGCTGGCCCGCCCCGGCGGCCACCGCGAGCCGGAGTACCTGGCCGCCCTGACCGCCCGCGAGTCGGTCACCGCCTGCCACTTCGTGCCGTCGATGCTCTCCGCCTTCACCGGCGCCGCCGAGCAGGACGCCGCCGTCCGCGAGGGCTTCGCGGGGGTGACGCGGGTCTTCTGCTCCGGCGAGGCCCTGCCCGCCGCCGCGGTGGACCGCTTCCTCGCCCTGTGGCCGCAGATCGAGCTGCACAACCTGTACGGGCCCACCGAGGCCGCCGTCGACGTCACCTACCACCGGGCGTGGGCCGGCTCGGGCGTCGTCCCGATCGGCCGCCCGGTCTGGAACACCCGCCTGCACGTCCTCGACGCCCGGCTGCGGCCGGTCCCGGTGGGCGTGCCCGGCGAGCTGTACCTGGCCGGCGTCCAGCTGGCCCGCGGCTACCTCGGCCGCCCCGGCCTGACCGCCGGCCGCTTCGTCGCCGACCCGCACGGTGCGCCCGGCACCCGGATGTACCGCACCGGCGACCTGGTGCGCCGCCGCATCGACGGCGAGGTCGAGTACCTCGGCCGCACCGACGACCAGGTCAAGGTCCGCGGCTTCCGGATCGAACTCGGCGAGATCGAGTCCGCGCTCGCCGCCGTGCCCGGTGTCGGCCAGGCCGCCGTCACCGCCCGCGCCCTCACCGAGGGCGGGGCCCGTCAGCTGCTCGGCTACGTCGTCCCGCAGGCCGGGGCGAGCGTGGGCGGGGACGCCGTCCGGGCGGCCGTCGCCGCCGTGCTGCCCGAGCACATGGTGCCGGTGGTGGTCACCGTGCTGGACGCGCTGCCGCTGAGCGTCAACGGCAAGCTCGACCGCAAGGCCCTGCCGGCCCCCGGCCGGCGGACCGAGCAGGCCGCCCCGGCGGCGTCCGGGCCGTCCGCGGCCGCCGCCCTGGCCCGGGTCTTCGCCGAGGTGCTCGGCCTGGCCGAGGTCGGCGAGGACGAGAACTTCTTCGCCCTCGGCGGGGACAGCATCGTCTCGATCCAGCTGATCAGCCGTGCCCGCAAGGCCGGCTACGACCTCGCGGCCAAGGACGTCTTCCAGTACCCGACCCCGGCCGCGCTGGCCGAGGCCAAGGGCCTGGCCGTCGCCCGCCCCGCCGGCCGGGCCCCGGCCGCCCCGGCCGCCGTCCCCGTCGACGGCGAACTGCCCGCCCTGCCGGTCGTGCACTGGCTGCGCGAGCGAGGCGGCCCCGTCGACCGCTTCAACCAGTCGGTGCTGGTCAGCGTCCCGGCGGGCCTGCGGGAGGAGCCGCTGCGCGCGGCCCTGGCCGCGCTGGCCGCCAACCACCCGGCGCTGCGGCTGCGCCTCGACCGGACCGACGGCCTGTGGACCCAGGAGATCCTGCCCGCCGGCCAGGCCCCCGCCACCACCGAGCCGGACACCCTGCGCCGGATCGACGCCCGCGACGGCGACCTCGCCGCGCTGCTGACCCGGGAGGCCGACGCGAGCGCCGCCGCGCTCGACCCCGCCGCCGGCCGGGTGCTGCGCGCCGCCTGGTTCGACGCCGGCGACGACCGGGACGGCCGCCTGCTGCTGACCGTCCACCACCTCGCGGTGGACGGCGTCTCCTGGCGGACCCTGCTGCCCAACCTGGCCACCGCCTACCAGGCCCTCGCCGGGGGCGGTCGCCCCGCCCTCGAACCCGAGGCGTACGGGCTGCGCGCCTGGGCCGAGCACCTGCTGACGCACGCCCAGGAGCGCGTCCGGGTCGCCGAGGCCGCCCACTGGCGCACCTCGCTGGCCGGGCCCGCCGGACCGCTGGCCCACCTCGCCGCCGACCCCGGGCGCGACACCGTCGCCACGGTCCGCACCCTGCACCGCACGCTGCCCGCCGACCGCACCGCCCCGCTGCTCACCGAGGTGCCCAAGGCGTTCGGCGCCGGCGTGGACGACGTCCTGCTCGCCGGTCTGGTGCTCGGCGCGGCCACCGCCCGCCCGGGCACCGCACCGGCCCTCCAGGTCGACCTGGAGGGGCACGGCCGCGGCGGCCACGACGGGCTGACCCCCGACCTCGCGGGCACCGTCGGCTGGTTCACCACCGTCCACCCCGTCCGGCTGGACCTCGACGGGATCGACCCCGCCGCCGCGCTCACCGGAGGCCCGGCCGCCGGCCAGGTGCTCAAGCAGGTCAAGGAGCAGCTGCGGGCCGCGCCCGACAAGGGCCTCGGCTTCGGCCTGCTGCGCCACCTCAACCCGCAGACCGCGGCGCTGCTGGGCACCGCCGGCGTCCCCCGCTCGCAGGTGCTGTTCAACTACCGGGGGCGCGCCGACGCCGCCGGCGGACCGCTCGGCGGCTGGCCGCTCGCCCCGCAGCCCGAGCGGGACGCCGTCGCCGCCGGGGCGGGCCCCGACCCGCTGATGGCCGCCGGCTACCCGGTGGAGATCGACGCGGTCGTCCGCGCCGGCGCCGACGGCCGACCCGAGCTGGCCGTCGAGTGGAGCTGGCCGCAGGCCCTGCTGACGGAGGCCGAGGTCGCGGCGCTCGCCGACGCCTGGTTCGCCGCCCTCGACGCGCTCGCCCGGCACACCGCGGGCGGCGAGGCAGGCGGGGTCACCCCGTCCGACCTCAGCCTGGTCTCGCTGAAGCAGGCGCAGATCGACCGGCTGGAGTCCCGACTGCGCGGGCGGCGCCGCCGATGAGCGCCGCCCCGCCCCCGGAGCCCGGGCCCCCGCGGCCCGGGCTCCGGCCGGATCCGCCCCGGACGCCCCTCCCCGACCCGACCGACCACCACCTCCCCACCACCAGGACCGAGAAGACCGTGATGAACGACTCCACCGCACCGATCGACGACCCCCAGGCCGAGGGCGCGGCCGAATCGGACCTGGAGGACGTCTACCCGCTGTCCTCGCTCCAGGAGGGCCTGCTCTTCCACTCCCTGTACGACGACCAGGCCCGTGACGTCTACGTCGTCCAGTCCCACCTGGACCTCGCGGGCCCGCTCGCCACGCCCCGCCTGGCCGCCGCCCTGGACGCCCTGCTCACCCGCCACGCCAACCTGCGGGCCGGCTTCTGGTACGAGGACCCGGAGGCCGTGGTCCAGTTCGTCCAGCGCACCGTGGACACCCCGCTGCGCGAGGTCGACCTGACCGCGCTCGACGGCGGGGCCCAGGAGACGGCCGTCCTCGCGGCCATGGACGAGGACTGGCACCGCCGCTTCGACCTGGACACGCCGCCGCTGCTGCGCCTCGCCCTGCTGCGCCTGGGCGACGGCCGCTCCCGGCTCGTGCTGACCTGCCACCACCTGCTGCTCGACGGCTGGTCCATGCCGATCGTCTTCCGCGAGCTGCTCGCCCTGTACGGCTCGGCCGGTGACCTCTCGGTGCTGCCGGCCGTCCGCCCCTACAAGGACCACCTGGCGCTGCTGGCCACCCGGGACACCGCCGCCGCCGAGGCCGCCTGGAGCGCGGCGCTGGCCGGTTTCGAGCAGGCCCACCCGGTGGCGCCCGGCGCCGTCGCGGCCACCGCCGTGGAGCCGGGCCTGGTCACCCGCTACGCCGACGCCGAGCTGTCGGGGCGGATCGCCGCCGCGGCCCGCGGGCGCGGCCTGACCCTCGGCAACGTCGCCCACACCCTGTGGGGCGTCCTGGTCGGCTCCCTCACCGGGACCACCGACGTCGTGTTCGGCACCACCGTCTCCGGCCGCCCCGACGACCTGCCGGGCGCCGAGTCGATGGTCGGCCTGTTCATCAACACCGTGCCGGTGCGCGTCCGGCTCGACCCCGGCGCGACCCTGGCCGGCGCCGCCGCCGCGGTGCAGCGCGAGCAGGCCGAGCTGCTGGCCCACCAGCACCTGGGCCTGGGCGCGATCCAGCGCCGCAGCGCGGTCGAGGGCGACCTCTTCGACACCCTGCTCGTGGTGGAGAACTACCAGGGCGGCGGTGACGCGCTGCGCGAGAACCTGGGCGGTACGGACGGTCTCGCCATCACCGCCCTCGGGGCCCGCGACGCCACGCACTACCCGCTCGGCGTCACCGTGCTGCCCGGCGCCGAGCTGCGCGTCGAGCTGGAGTACCGGCCCGACCTGTTCGAGCAGGCCCGGGCCGAGCGGCTCACCGACCGCTTCCTCGCGCTGCTGACCGCCTTCGCCGACGACCCCGACCTCCCGCTCGCCCGGCTCGACCTGCTGGACGACGCCGAGCACGCCGCCCTGGACGCCACCGTGGCCGGCCGTCCGGCCGACGCGGACGCCGCCCCGGTCACCGAGCTGCTCACCGCCCTCGCCGGGCGCACCCCCGACACCGTGGCCCTGGTGGGCCCGGCCCTGTCGGGCGGCACCGCCACCCTGACCTTCGCCGAACTGTCCGAGCGGGCCGACCGGCTGGCCCGGCTGCTGATCGGCCGCGGCCTCGGCGCCGAGCGGGTCGCCGCGCTCGCCCTGCCGCGCTCCGCCGACTCCGTCGTCGCCATCCTGGCCGTGCTCCGGGCCGGCGGCGCCTACCTGCCGCTCGACCTGGACCACCCGGACGAGCGCCTCGCCGTGCTCCTCGACGACGTGCGTCCGGCCGTGGTCCTGACCACCCGCGAGGTGGCCGGCCGGCTGCCCGTGGCACCCGGTACCGTCACCCTGCTGCTGGACGACCCGGCCGTCGCCGACGCCCTGGCCGCGCTGCCCGGCGGCCCGCTCGGCGACGCCGAGCGCGGCGGGCCCGTCGACCCCGCCCAGGCCGCGTACGTCATCCACACCTCCGGCTCCACCGGCCGCCCCAAGGGCGTCGTCGTCCCGCACGCCGCGCTCGCCAACCTCGCCCACGACCACCTGACCGGCGCCTTCGCCGAGGCCGCCGACGGCCGGCGGCTGCGCGCCCTGAGCGTCGCCTCCTTCTCCTTCGACTCCTCCTGGGACCAGCTGCTCTGGCTGCTCGGCGGCCACGAGCTGCACGTCCTCGGCGACGCCGAGCGCCGCGACGCGGAGACCGTGGTCGGCTACGCCCGCGAGCAGCGGATCGACGTCCTCGACCTGACGCCCACCCACGCCCAGCAGCTGCTGGACTGCGGCCTGCTCGACGGCGGCCACCGCCCCTCCGTGCTCCTGCTCGGCGGCGAGGCCCTGCCGCAGCCGCTGTGGAGCCGGCTGCGCGCCACCCCCGGCCTGCGCGCCCTCAACTACTACGGCCCCACCGAGTTCACCGTCGACGCGCTCCTCGCCGACCTCGCCGACAGCGATACCCCGAGCGTCGGGCGCCCGCTGGCCGGCGGTCGCGCCTACGTGCTGGACGCGCTGCTGCGGCACGTCCCGGCCGGTTCCCCCGGCGAGCTGTACCTGGCCGGCGTCCAGCTGGCCCGCGGCTACCTGGACCGCCCCGGCCCGACCGCCGAGCGCTTCCTCGCCGACCCGTACGGTGCGCCCGGCACCCGGATGTACCGCACCGGCGACCTGGTGCGCCGCCGCCCCGACGGCACCCTCGACTACCTGGGCCGGGTGGACGACCAGATCAAGATCCGCGGCTACCGGATCGAGCTCGGCGAGATCGAGGCCGTGCTCGCCGAGCAGCCCGGCGTCGCCCACAGCGCGGTGCTGGTGCGCTCCGGCGCCGTCGACCGCGTGGTCGCCTACGTGGTGCCCGCCGCGGGCGCGAGCCTGGACACCACCGCCCTGCACGAGGCCGTCTCGGCCCGCCTGCCCGAGTACATGGTCCCCTCGGCGTTCGCCGTCCTGGACGCGCTGCCGCTGACCGTCAACGGCAAGCTCGACCGCAAGGCCCTGCCCGACGACGCCCTCGACTACACCGGCGGGTCCGCCGGCCGGGCCGCCGAGACCGAGACCGAGCAACTCCTCTGCGAGCTGTACGCCGAGGTCCTGGGCCTGCCCGCGACCGGCGCCGAGGACGACTTCTTCCGCCTCGGCGGCGACTCCATCTCCTCGATCCGCCTGATCGGCGCCGCCCGCGCCGAGGGCCTCTCGCTCAGCCCCCGCGACGTCTTCGAGGGCCGCACCCCCGCCGCGCTGGCCGCCCTGGCCGACGCGCGCGGCGCCG
The DNA here is from genome assembly GCF_042722765.1 of Kitasatospora sp. NPDC058406. Lineage (NCBI taxonomy): Bacteria > Bacillati > Actinomycetota > Actinomycetes > Kitasatosporales > Streptomycetaceae > Kitasatospora > Kitasatospora sp. NPDC058406. Next base: position 4,771 of record NZ_JBHXKE010000123.1, on the reverse strand, counting down.
CCGCCGAGGCCCCCGCGCTGCCCGAGCTGCCGGCCTCCACCGAGGCCGAGCTCGCCGCCGTCCGCGCCGTCGCGCCCAAGCTGGAGATCGAGGAGATCTGGCCGGTCTCCCCGCTCCAGGAGGGCCTGCTCTTCGAGGCCGGCTACGACGACCAGGCCCTGGACGTCTACACCTCCCGCGACCTCGTCACGCTGACCCGCCGGGTGCCGCTGGAGGTGCTGCGGTCCGCGGTCGCCGCCGTGCTGGAGCGCCACCCCAACCTGCGGGCCGGCTTCCTGCAGGACGCGCCCGGACGCCCGGTGCAGTTCGTGCCGCGCGTCGTCGACGTGCCGCTCACCGAGACCGACCTCTCCGCCCTGACCCCGGCCGAGTTCGAGGCCGAGCTCGGCCGGCTGACCGAGCGCGAGGCCGCCACCCGGTTCGACCTGGCGGCCCCGCCGCTGCTGCGCCTGGTGTCGGTGCTCGCCCCGGGCGGCGGCCAGCGCATCCTGATCACCAACCACGCCCTGCTCTGGGACGGCTGGTCGGCCGGCCTGTTCCTCCAGGAACTGCTGATCGGCTGCGCGGGCGAGAGCGCCCCCGAGCTCGGCCTGCCCTACCGGGACTTCCTGCGCTGGCTGGCCGCCCAGGACGCCGAGCAGGGCCGGACGGCCTGGCGCGAGGCCCTGGCGGACCTCGCCGAGCCCACGCTGCTGGCGCCGCAGGCCCGCGAGCGGGCCGCGCTGCTCCCGCAGGAGGTCACCGCGGGGATATCCGCCGAGCTGACCGCCCGGATCGCGGCCTTCGCCCGCGAGCGCGGCCTGACCCTCAACACCGTGCTCTCCGGCGCCTGGGGCCTGCTGCTGTCCGGCCTGACCGCCCGCGAGGACGTGGTGTTCGGCGCGACCGTCTCCGGTCGCCCGGCCGAACTGGCCGGCATCGACGCCACCATCGGCATGTTCCTCAACACGGTGCCGGTCCGGGCCCGGCTGGACGGCGCCGAGAGCGTCGCCGGCTTCCTCGCCCGCCTCCAGGCGGAGCAGACCACCCTGCTGGCGCACCACCAGATCGGGCTCGGCGAGATCCAGCGCGGCACCGGCTTCGGCCGGCTCTTCGACACCCTCCAGGTGCTCCGCAACACGCCCGCCGACCAGGGCGTCCGGGACCGCATCCGGGAGAGCCTCGGCGTGCAGGACGTCGTCGACGTCGACGCCACGCACTTCCCGCTGATCTTCATCACCAACCCGGGAGAGGCCCTCTCCTTCGAGTGGAAGTTCCGCCCGGACGTCTTCGAGCGCGCCACCGTCGAGGCGCACGCCGAACGCCTGGTCGCCCTGCTCCACCAGATCGTCGACCACCCGGACCGCCCGGTCCGCGCGCTGGACGTGCTGACGTCGGGTGAGCGGGGGCTGTTGGGGGAGTGGGCGGCGACGGGTCGTGAGTTGCCGTCGGCTTCGGTGGCGGATCTGCTGGCGGAGCGTGCGGTGTCGGTGCCGGACGAGGTGGCGCTGGTGTTCGGTGCGTCCTCATGGACGTACGCGGAGCTGGATGCGCGGGTGAACCGGCTGGCGCGGTTGTTCGTGGCGCGGGGTGCCGGTCCGGAGCAGGTGGTGGCGCTGGGGCTGCCGCGTTCGCTGGAGATGGTGGCGTCGCTGTTCGCGGTGCTGCGCAGCGGTGCGGCGTACCTGCCGCTGGAGCTGGACTACCCGGTGGACCGGCTGGCCTTCATGGTCGAGGACACCGCCCCGGCCTGCCTGATCACCGACTCCACCGCCGCCGCCCTGATGCCGGCCCACGACAACACCGTGCTGCTCGACGCCGAGGACGTCCGCGCCGAGCTGGCCGGCCTCTCCGCCGAGCCGCACCGGGCGCCCTACGACCCGGACGCGGCCGCGTACGTGATCTTCACCTCGGGTTCCACCGGGCGTCCGAAGGGTGTCGTGACGCCGTACCGGGGTCTGACCAACATGCAGTTGAACCACCGGCAGGAGATCTTCGACCCGGTGGTGGCCTCGGCCGGCGGCCGGCGCCTGCGGATCGCCCACACGGTGTCGTTCTCCTTCGACATGTCGTGGGAGGAACTGCTCTGGCTGGTCGAGGGCCACGAGGTGCACGTCCTGGACGAGGCCCTGCGCCGCGACACCCAGCGCCTGGCCGACTACTGCGCCGAGCAGGCCGTCGACGTCATCAACGTCACCCCCTCCTACGCCCAGGCCCTGGTGGAGTGCGGCCTGCTGGACGAGGGCCGGCACCGCCCGGTGCTGGTCCTGCTGGGCGGCGAGGCGGTGGCCGAGACCCTCTGGTCGAAGCTGCGCGACACCCCCGGCGTCCTCGGCTACAACCTGTACGGTCCGACCGAGTACACCATCAACACCCTGGGCGGCGGCACGCTCGACTCCGCGACCGCCACGGTGGGCCGGCCGATCTGGAACACCGTCGCGCACGTCCTGGACACCCACCTGCGGCCCGTCCCGGTCGGCGTCCCCGGCGAGCTGTACGTCTCCGGCGTGGGCCTGGCCCGCGGCTACCTGAAGCGCCCCGGTCTGACGGCGGAGCGGTTCGTCGCGGACCCGTTCGGCGAGCCGGGCGGGCGGATGTACCGCACCGGTGACGTGGTGCGCTGGCGGGCCGACGGCCTGCTGGACTTCCTGGGCCGGGCGGACGACCAGGTGAAGATCCGCGGCTACCGGGTCGAGCCCGGTGAGATCGAGGACGCCCTCGCGGCCCACGAGGACGTCGCCCAGGCGGCCGTGGTGGTCCGTGAGGACACCCCCGGCGTCAAGCGCCTCGCCGCCTACCTCGTGCCGGCCGGCGCCGGCGTCGACGTCGCCGAGGTGCGCAACGGCCTCGCCCAGCGCCTGCCCGAGTACATGGTCCCCTCGGCGTTCGTCGTCCTCGACGCGCTGCCGCTGACCGTCAACGGCAAGCTCGACCGCAACGCCCTGCCCGTCCCCGACACCACCTCCGCCGGCCGCGCCCCCCGCGACGCCCGCGAGGAGATCCTCTGCGGCGCCTTCGGCGAGGTGCTCGGCCTCAACGAGGTCGGTCCCGAGGACCACTTCTTCGACCTCGGCGGCCACTCGCTGCTCGCCACCCGCCTGGTCACCCGGATCCGCACCCTGCTGGGCGGCCGGCTGACGGTCCGCGACCTCTTCGAGGCGCCCACCCCGGCGGGTCTGGCCCACCGGGCCGGCGGCGACGGCGAGCAGCGCCCGGCCCTCGGCCGCCGCGAGCGGCCGCAGGACCTGCCGCTCTCGCACGCCCAGCGCCGGATGTGGTTCCTGCAGAACCTCGACGGCTCCGGCGCGACCTACAACGTGCCGCTGGTCGTCCGGGTCACCGGCGCCCTCGACACCGACGCCCTGCGCGCCGCCGTCCGCTCGGTGACCGAGCGCCACGAGAGCCTGCGCACCGTCTTCACCGAGCGCGACGGCTCCGTCTACCAGCACGTCCTGGACGCCCCCGCCCTCGCGGACGCCGTCCACGTCGTGCGCTCCGGCGAGCAGATCCTGGCCGCCGACGTCGAGGCCGCCGTCCGCCACGGCTTCGACCTCTCGGCGGAGGCGCCGCTGCGCGTCACCCTGCTGGAGATCGCCCCCGGTGACCACGCCGTGGTCCTGCTCTTCCACCACATCGCGGGCGACGAGTGGTCGATGCTCCCCTTCATCGACGACCTGACGGCCGCGTACACGGCGCACGTCGCCGGGACCTCCCCGGCCTGGTCGCCGCTGCCGGTCCAGTACGCCGACTACACCCTCTGGCAGCAGGAGCTGCTCGGCGCCGCCGACGACCCGCAGAGCCAGCACAGCCGCCAGGTCGCCTACTGGCGTGAGGCGCTCGCCGGGCTGCCCGAGGAACTGCCGCTGCCGACCGACCACCCGCGCGTGCCGGTGGCCGGCTACCGCGGCGACACCGTGTACGCCCAGGTGCCGCCCGCCGTCTACCGCGGGCTCCGGGAGGCCGCCCGGGCGACCGGCACCACCACCTTCATGGTGCTCCAGGCCGCCGTGGCGACCCTGCTGCACCGTCTCGGCGCCGGCACCGACATCCCGCTCGGCGCCCCGGTCGCGGGCCGCTCCGACGCCGGGCTCGACGCCCTGGTCGGGTTCTTCGTCAACACCCTGGTCCTGCGCAACGACCTTTCCGGCGACCCGACCTTCGCGGACCTGCTGGGCCGCACCCGGGACACCGACCTGGCCGCCTTCGCCCACCAGGACCTGCCCTTCGACCGGCTGGTCGAGGCGGTCAACCCGCCGCGGGTGCCCGGCCGTCACCCGCTCTTCCAGGTGATGCTCGGCTACCAGCACAACGACGGCCAGGGCGGCCGGCTGCTCGGCCTGGAGAGCCGCATCCTGCCGTTCGAGCTGGGCGCCGCGAAGTTCGAACTCGACTTCAACTTCGAGGAGACCTCCTCGACCGAGGAGATCGACATCGCCTTCGAGTACGCCACCGACCTCTACGAGCGGGCCACCGCCGAGGGACTGGTCGAGCGCCTGCTCGCCGTCCTGGAGCAGGTCGCGGCCGACCCGCACCGCCGCATCGGCGCGCTGGACGTGCTGACGTCGGGTGAGCGGGGGTTGCTGGGGGAGTGGGCGGCGACGGGTCGTGAGTTGCCGTCGGCTTCGGTGGCGGATCTGCTGGCGGAGCGTGCGGTGTCGGTGCCGGACGAGGTGGCGCTGGTGTTCGGTGCGTCCTCGTGGACGTACGCGGAGCTGGATGCGCGGGTGAACCGGCTGGCGCGGTTGTTCGTGGCGCGGGGTGCCGGTCCGGAGCAGGTGGTGGCGCTGGGGCT
>NZ_JBHXKE010000122.1:0-27461 GCF_042722765.1 Kitasatospora sp. NPDC058406 | reverse complement strand
GTCCTGTTTCACGTGAAACAGGACCGGGCCCCGGCCGTTCGGTTGCGGTGCGGAGGGAGCGGGCGGGGTCGCCGCGCAGACGGCGGGCCCGGGCTCAGAGGCCCAGGTCCTCCAGGGTGTACGCGGTGACGTACGGCAGGCCGGCGGCCTCGATGGCGGGGGCGGCGCCGCGCTCGACGATCACCGCCACGCCGACCACCTCGGCGCCCGCCTCGCGCAGCGCCTCGACGGCGGTCAGCACCGAGCCGCCGGTGGTGGAGGTGTCCTCGACCGCCAGCACCCGGCGGCCCTTGATCTCCGGGCCCTCGATGCGGCGCTGCAGGCCGTGCGCCTTGCCCGCCTTGCGGACCACGAAGGCGTCCAGTTCACGCCCGCGCGCGGCGGCGGCGTGCAGCATCGAGGCGGCCACCGGGTCGGCGCCCAGCGTCAGCCCGCCGACGGCGTCGTACTCCAGGTGGGAGGTGGCGTCCAGCATCACCCGGCCGACCAGCGGGGCGGCGCGGCCGTCCAGCGTGATCCGGCGAAGGTCGACGTAGTAGTCGGCCTCCTTGCCGGAGGAAAGGGTGACCTTGCCGTGGACGACGGCCTTGTCCTTGATCTGTGCCAGCAGGGCGTCGCGGTCGTTGCTCATGAGCGTCCAGTCTAGGGGGCGGCCCCCGGCTAACGGCGGCGCAGGGCCCTGACCAGCACCACCGCGCCGCCCAGCAGGGCCACACCGCCGCCGATCACCCACGGCACCGCGCTGCGACCGCCCACGCCCGGCACCACGATCCCGCCGGCGTCGCCGCCCCAGCGGGAGGCCGCGCGGGCCCGGGCGCTGCGGGCCGGCAGGGCGGGCGCGTACGGGCCGCGCGGCGGGGCGTGGTCGACCTCCTCGGCGGAGCGGCCGACGATGCTGCGGCGGACCGGGCCGCCGAGCACGGGGTCCTGCTCGTACTCGAAGGGCAGCTCGGAGGGGAGGTCGGCGGAGACGGCCTCCTCGGCCCCGGCCCCGGCGGCGGTGCGGTCGGGCTGGTCGACGTCACCCACGGGGAGGCCGAAGCGCTCGGCGTCGGCGTCGGAGAAGGCGATCAGGTCGGAGAGGTCGTCGTCGAGGTCGTCGCCGGGCTCGCCCTGGCGGTCCTCCTGGTGGTCCTCCAGGAACACCACGGTGGCGGTGCCCGGCGGCTCCTCGTCGTCCTGGCCGCCGTCCTCGACGTCATCGGCGTCCTCGGGCTCCTCGACGTCATCGGCGTCCTGGCCGTCCTCGGCGTCTACGGTGCCCTGAGCGGGCCGGTCGGCCCGGTCGGCCCGGTCGTCCTCGGAGGTGTCGGGGGACTCGGCTTCCCGGCCGTCCTGGCGGGCCGGGCCGTCCTCGGCGTCCCCGGGGCTCCCGGGGTCCTCCGCGGCGGGCTCCCGGGCCGCGCCCGGAGCCTCGTCCGCGCCCACGGCCGCCTCCTCGTCCTCGTCCGGGACGACCTCCGGCGCGCCGTCGGGGGAGGCGAGGGCCGCGGCGAACCGGTCCAGCAGCCGGCGGCCGGTCGCGGCGAGGGTCTCGTCGTCGAACTCGGTCAGCCGCCCCGAGGCGGTCAGGTCGCCGGTGAAGCGGACCACCGCCGTGCCGTCCTCGGCGCCGTCGGCGACGCTGACCCGGACGGTGGCGGTGGCCTCGCCACTGCCGCGGGCCTCCTGGCCCTCGGCGAACGCGGTCAGCACGCCCTCGCGGCCCTCGATCAGTGAGAGACCACCCTTGTAGGTGATGGTGGAGGTGCCGATCCGCAGCTTCAGCCGCCCGGCGATCTCGTCGGCCGGGCCGCTGCCGACGGCAGCCGGTTCGGTGCTCAGCCCCGGCACGGAACGCGCCAGCAGCGCCGGATCCTGCAGGGCCTGCCGGACCAGCCCGGCCGGCATCGGGACGACAACCTCATGCTCCATGTCAGGGAGCCTACCGACCGAACCCGTTCCGGGCCCCGCCCTGTCCCCCAGCTGTCGCCCGAGCCCCGCCCCGGGGCCGTTCCGGGTCGGGGCCCCGGGCCCGGAGCGGCCCCGTACGGGCGCCGGGGCCCCCGTACGGGCTCCGGGCGCCGGAGGGGCTCAGCGGGGGCCGAGCAGGGTCAGGGCGGCGGGTGGACGGGCGGGGCGGGCCGCGGCGAGGCGGGCCGCGGACGCGCGGAGGGCGTCGGGGGTGAGGGCGCGCGGGGGCGGCGCGTCGGGGGCGAGCGAGAGCGGCGGCTGGGCGGCGGCGGCGAGCAGGAAGGTCTGGTCACCCTCCGGTCCGGGGCGGCAGCTGGCCGTCGCGCTGCCCGCGACCGCGTACGGGACGGTCCGCAGGCCGGCGGCGCGCAGGCCCGACTCGACCTGCCAGAGGCCGTGCCGGCCGCCCGGTTCGCCGCCGCCCCGGACGGCGAGCCGCCCCCCGGGGGCGAGCAGCCGGGTGGTGAGGCCGTAGAACTCCTGGGAGTGGAACTTCGCCGGGCCGCCGTCGGCGGGCGCCGGCAGGTCGGCGAGGATCACGTCGAAGGACCGGCCGGGAGCGGGGCGGGTGGTGCGCAGCCACTCCAGCGGGTCGGCCTCGGCGGTGCGGACCCTGGGGTCCTCCAGCGAGTGCCCGGAGAGGGCGGCGAGGGCCGGGTCGGTCCGGGCCAGCCGGGGGAGCGCCGGGTCGGGATCGACGACCAGCACCGAGCGGACCCCGCCGTGCCGCAGCACCTCCCGCAGGGCCAGCCCGTCGCCGCCGCCGAGCACCAGGACCCGGCCGTCCGGGCCGGCTCCCATCGCGGGGTGGACGAGGGCCTCGTTGCCCCGGTACTCGTCCGGCCCGCAGACCGCCAGCCGGCCGTCCAGGTAGAGCCGGAGCGGGCCCTCGGCGGGGCCGGTGAGCACGACCTCCTGGTACCGGCCGTGGGCGTACCGCACCTGCCCGCCGTACAGCGCCTGCCGGGCGGCGCGTTCGACCGCGCCGGACCAGGCGGCGGCCGCGGCGAGCACCGCGAGCACCAGGGCGCAGCCGCCCCAGAGCATCAGCCGGACCCTCGGCGCCGGTTCCTCGCGGAAGAGCCAGAGCACCACGGCGGAGCCGGCCACGGCGTTGACCGCGCCGGTGACCAGGGCGCCGCTGCCGGGCCCGAGGGCGGGCAGGATCAGGAACGGGAAGGCGAGCCCGCCGATGAGCGCGCCCACGTAGTCGGCGGCGAAGAGGTCGGCGACGGCCCGTCCGGCGTCCTCCCGCCGGATCCGTTGGACGAGCGTCATCAGCAGGGGGATCTCGGCGCCGATCAGCACGCCGATCAGGCAGGTCATGCCGACCATGGCGGCCTGGTAGCGGCCGATCCAGGCCCAGCACGAGTAGAGCGCCAGGACGGAGAGGCCGCCGGTGAGGGCGAGGGCGCACTCGACCAGGGCGAAGGCGGTGGCCGGGCGGCTGGTGAACCGCTTGGCGAGCAGTGAGCCGAGGCCCATCGCGAACACCATGACGGAGAGGACGACGGAGGTTTGGGTGACCGAGTCCCCGAGCAGATAGTCGCCGAGCGCCACGAGTTCCAGCTCGTAGACGAGTCCGCAGGCCGCGCAGACGAACGCGGCCAGCAGGACGGCCAGTCGGGCGAGCCGCGGGCGGGAACGCAGCCGGCACCGACGGCGGGCTGGCAGGGGGGTCAGGCTCCGCCCGAGCCGGGGTGGGCTGCCGTCGTCGAGGTCGAGGCCCGGCTGTGCGGGGGGCGGACCGGCCGGATGGTTGATCACGAACAAACGCTAGGCGACGTTCGGGACGGACGGCTGCGCCCATTCGACGGACAGCTAGGCGTGACAGGTTGACGAATCGTTCCTGCGTACGAATGAAAGATCGACGGCAGGGCTATGGAGGGCTCGGTCGTCGCGGTCACCGGAGGACCACCAGCGAGGACCGGGTGCAGACCAGCTGCCCCTCCTGCGGGTAGGCGTGCCAGGTGCGCCAGAGCAGCCGGTCCGCGCCGCCCTGGGTGACCAGGGCGGTGAAGGCGCTGGGGTCTCCGGGGAAGACCCCGGCCAGGCCGCGCGGGTGCCCCTCGACCAGTGCCAGCAACTCCTGGGCGCGGGCGGCGAAGTCGTGGGGCGGCAACGCCTCGATCCGGGCCGCGAACTCGTACTCCCAGCCGTCGACCTGTTTGGCGACCCGGGCCGGCAGCGGCGTTCGGCGACCGGGCAGGCAGGCGACGGTCTCCAGGCAGTGGCCCGGGCCGGCGGTGATCACCACCTGGTGCGAGGCGCCCAGCAGCCGCAGCTGGAGGGTGCCGGGCGGGCCGGGGTGGCCGGGGCCGTCGAGTCTCAGGTCGCGGACCGCGAGAGCGGGCAGCGGGTCGCCGCCCAGGCACCAGGCCAGGTCACCCGCGCGGGTGTCCGTGTAGGAGGTCTGCAAAGTGGTGAGCATGCTCGGCTCCGCGTTTCAGCTCCGTGCGCGCCCGCCGAGCAGCAGCGAGTTGGCCTAGGCAAGGGCGAGGCTGTTCGTGGCTGTGCGGTCCAGGGCGCGGCCGACCGTGGAAGGAAGGATTCCGGCTGGAGATTCAGCAGCAGAGAAGCACGAATACGCCGGGTCCGTCGGTGATTTACCCAACTTTGTCAAGCATTCACCGTTTCGAGCACATCTGCTTCCCTGCTCTGATCGACCCGGTGTGCGACTATGCACCGCGCGCGCCCCTCGCCCCGGATCGCACGCCGTGTGAGCTGCTCATGCGCTGTTCACACGACCTGTACGCCCCCTGCCCCGCCGCGCCGGGCGCACGGCGCCGGGCCGTCATCGTGGCATGCCGCCGGGGCATCGGAAACTGCCCGACCGGCAGGGAAAGCCCTTACCGTTCAGGTGAGTTGACGAATCGTCGGAACGTGCGAGAGGTCCCGCAGATCGGTCAGAGCCGGGCGAGCCGGGTGACCGCCTCCTCCAGGACCTCGACCTTCTTGCAGAAGGTGAAGCGGACGAGCGAGCGGCCCGCGTCCACGTCGTCGTAGAAGACCGCGTTGGGGATCGCCACCACGCCGCACCGCTCGGGCAGCGTGCGGCAGAACTCGATGCCGTCCTTCTCGCCCAGCGGAGTGATGTCGGTGGTGATGAAGTAGGTGCCGGCCGGCCGGAACACCCGGAAACCGGCGGCGCCCAGCCCGTCCGCGAGCAGATCCCGTTTGTGCAGCAGATCCGCGCGGAAGTCCGCGAAGTAGTCGTCGGGCAACTGCAGCGCCTCGGCCACCGCGTACTGGAAGGGTCCCGCGCTGACGTAGGTCAGGTACTGCTTGGCGGTGCGCACCGCCGCGACCAGGGGCGCCGACGCGGTGACCCAGCCGACCTTCCATCCGGTGAACGAGAAGGTCTTGCCCGCCGAGGAGATGGAGACGGTGCGCTCGCGCATGCCGGGCAGGGCGGCGACGGGGTGGTGGGCGCCGCCGAACACCAGGTGCTCGTAGACCTCGTCGGTGACCACCAGGAGGTCGCGCTCGACGGCGAGTTCGGCGACCGCGCGCAGCTCCTCGGGGGTGAGCACCAGGCCGGTGGGGTTGTGCGGCGAGTTGAGCAGCAGCAGCCGGGTACGCGGGGTGACCAGTGACCGGAGCCGGTCCAGGTCGGGGCGGAAGTCGGGGGCACGCAGCGTGAGCGGGACGCGGACGGCGCCCGCCATCGCGATGCAGGCGGCGTACGAGTCGTAGAACGGCTCCAGGGCGATCACCTCGTCGCCCGGCTCCAGCAGCGCCAGCAGCGTGGCGGCGATCGCCTCGGTGGCGCCCGCGGTGACCAGCACCTCGGTGTCCGGGTCGTACGCGAGGCCGTAGAAGCGCCGCTGGTGACCGGCGATCGCGGCGCGCAGCTCGGGGACCCCGGGGCCGGGCGGGTACTGGTTGCCGAGCCCCTCGCGCAGCGCACGGACGGCGGCCTCGCGCACCGCCTCCGGCCCGTCGGTGTCCGGGAACCCCTGGCCGAGGTTGATCGAACCGGTCGCCACGGCCAGCGCGGACATCTCCGCGAAGATCGTGGTGCCGAGCCCCTCCAGCCGGCGGTTCAGCAGCGGCCTCGCACCCATCACGGCTCCTCACACCTCGTGGTCGACCCCCATCCTCGGGCCAGGGGAGGGCCCGGGACAAGGACGGCCCGCCGGGAACGGCGCCGGCCCGCCACCGGAGTGCCGGTGGCGGGCCGTGGCGGAGGGCCGGAGGCGGAGGATCAGGCCTCGTCGGTGCCCTCGGAGGGCTTGCCCTCGCCGTCCTCGCCCTCGATGTCCTTCTGCAGGCCGAGGCGCTCGACGATCCACTGCTCGAAGCCCACCGCGGCCTGGGTCCAGTTGGCGGTGGTGGTGACGAAGTAGTCCAGGTTGACGCCGGTGCCGACGATCATCTGGGCCTCACCGATCAGCCGGACCACGCCGTCCTCGTGGGTGTGCGTGTAGACCTTGGGCCAGAGGGTCTCGCGGTTCCACTCGTCGATCAGGTCGAGGATCTCGGCCTTGTCCTCAAGGGGGTACGAGCGGTCGTAGAACGCGCGGACGGCGAAGAGCTCCTTCTGCTCACCGCGGAACATGTAGTAGACGCGGAAGCCCTCCCAGGGGGCGGTGAGGTCGCCCTCCTCGTCCACGACGTGCTTCAGCTGCATCTGGTCGAGGAGCTGGCCCACCAGGGCCTGGTCCGGGACGATGATCGGCGGCGGGCCGTCCGGACGGCCGCCCTGACCGCCCGGCTGCCCGCCCTGGGGGACACCGAACGACGGGATGGACGACGGGTCGATGCTCATAGGGTCCTCTTCCTCAGTGCACGTGGTGGTCGGCAATGAGAGGCCGCCCTTCCACCTCCCATCCTGCCTCATCGGGGCCCTGCCTCACAGGGGAGACCGCGCTCCGGCCGGGCATGGCCGGATCATGGCGCACCCCCGGTGACCGGACCCGGTCACCGGGGGTGCGCGCGGCAGGTCACCGGGGGTGGCGGGCCCCGCTGACCGGGTCCGACGAGGTCCGCCGGCGCTACTTCTCCAGTGGTCCGCGGGCCCGGACGGTGAGGCGGTCGGTGTCGTCGTCCCGGTCGACCAGGACGGTGTCGCCGTCGTGCACCTGGCCGGCCAGGATCGCCCTGGCCAACTGGTCGCCGATCGCCGACTGCACCAGCCGGCGCAGCGGCCGCGCGCCGTACGCCGGGTCGTAGCCGGTGAGCGCGAGCCAGTCGCGGGCCGCCGCGGAGACCTCCAGGGTGAGCCGCCGTTCGCGCAGCCGGGCACCGAGCGCGGCCACCTGGAGGTCGACGATCCTGCTCAGCTCGGCGGTGCCGAGCGGGTCGAAGACCACGATGTCGTCGAGCCGGTTGAGGAACTCCGGCTTGAAGGCGGCCCGGACGGAGTCCAGGACGAGGTCCTTCTTCCGCTCCTCCGGGGTGGCCGGGTCCACCAGGAACTGGCTGCCCAGGTTGGAGGTGAGGATCAGGATCGCGTTGCGGAAGTCCACCGTGCGGCCCTGGCCGTCGGTGAGCCGGCCGTCGTCCAGCACCTGGAGCAGGACGTCGAAGACCTCGGGGTGGGCCTTCTCCACCTCGTCCAGCAGCACCACGCTGTACGGCCGGCGGCGGACCGCCTCGGTGAGCTGGCCGCCCTCCTCGTAGCCGATGTACCCGGGCGGCGCGCCGACCAGGCGGGAGACGGAGTGCTTCTCGCCGTACTCGCTCATGTCGATGCGGACCATGGCCCGCTGGTCGTCGAAGAGGAAGTCGGCAAGGGCCTTGGCGAGTTCGGTCTTGCCGACGCCGGTCGGGCCGAGGAAGAGGAAGGAGCCGGTCGGGCGGTCCGGGTCGGCGATGCCCGAGCGGGTCCGCCGGACCGCGTCCGAGACGGCCTGCACGGCCTCTGTCTGGCCGATCAGGCGGCGGCCCAACTCCTCCTCCATGCGCAGGAGTTTGGCGCTCTCGCCCTCCAGCAGCCGGCCGGCCGGGATGCCCGTCCAGGAGGCGACCACGTCGGCCACGTCGTCCGGGCCGACCTCCTCCTTGACCATCGAGGCGGAGCCGTCCTGGGCGGCGGCGCGCTCCTGGGCGTCGGTGAGCTCCTTCTCCGCGGCCGGGATCTCGGCGTACATCAGCTTGGAGGCGCGTTCGAAGTCGCCGTCCCGCTGGGCGCGTTCGAGCGCGCCGTGCAGGTCGTCCAGCTGCTCCTTGAGCTCGCCGACCCGGTTGAGGCTCTTCTTCTCCTGCTCCCACCGGGCCGTGAGCACGCTCAACTGCTCGTTCTTGTCGGCGAGATCGCGGCGCAGCCGGGCCAGCCGGTCGACCGAGGCCGGGTCCGACTCCTTCTCCAGCGCCAGCTCCTCCATGCGCAACCGGTCGACGGAGCGCTGGAGTTCGTCGATCTCGACCGGCGAGGAGTCGATCTCCATCCGCAGTCGGGAGGCGGCCTCGTCGACCAGGTCGATCGCCTTGTCGGGGAGGAACCGGGAGGTGATGTACCGGTGGGAGAGCGTCGCCGCGGCGACCAGCGCGGCGTCCGCGATCTGCACCTTGTGGTGCGCCTCGTACCGGCCCTTGAGGCCGCGCAGGATGGCGATCGAGTCCTCGACGCTGGGTTCGCCGACCAGCACCTGCTGGAACCGGCGCTCCAGGGCCGGGTCCTTCTCGATCCGCTCCCGGTACTCGTCGAGGGTGGTGGCGCCGACCATCCGCAGCTCGCCGCGGGCCAGCATCGGCTTGAGCATGTTGCCGGCGTCCATCGCGGAGTCGCCGCCGGCGCCCGCGCCGACCATGGTGTGCAGCTCGTCGATGAAGGTGACGACCTGGCCGTCGCTCTGCTTGATGTCGTTGAGGACGGCCTTCAGCCGCTCCTCGAACTCGCCGCGGTACTTGGCGCCGGCCACCATCGCGCTGAGGTCCAGCGAGACCAGGCGCTTGCCGCGCAGCGACTCCGGCACGTCGCCGGCCACGATCCGCTGGGCCAGGCCCTCGACGACGGCGGTCTTGCCGACGCCGGGCTCGCCGATCAGCACGGGGTTGTTCTTGGTCCGGCGGGAGAGCACCTGGACCACCCGGCGGATCTCCTGGTCCCGGCCGATCACCGGGTCGAGCTTGCCGTCCCGGGCGGCCTGGGTGAGGTCGGTGCCGTACTTCTCCAGTGCCTTGTAGGTACCCTCCGGGTCCGGCGAGGTGACCCGGCCGCTGCCCCGGACGTCCTTGAACGCGGCCAGCAGGGCCTTGGCGGAGGCGCCCTGCTGCACCAGCAGCTCGGCGACCGGCCCGCCCTCGGCGGCCAGGCCGACCAGCAGGTGCTCGGTGGAGACGTACTGGTCGTCGAGGTCGTCGGCGCGCCGGCCGGCCTCGGTCAGCACCGCCAGGGTGTCGCGGGCCAGTTGGGGCGCGGCGACGGTCGAGCCCATCGCGCTGGGCAGCCCGGTCAGCAGGCGGCGGGCCTCGGCCTCGACCCGCGACACGTCGGCGCCGACCGCCTCCAGCAGCGGCCTGGCGATGCCCTCGGGCTGTTCCAGCAGCGCGATCAGGATGTGCACCGGCTTGACGTCCGGGTTCCCCGCGCCCCCGGCCTGCCGGATCGCGGCGGACAGGGCGTCCTGCGTCTTGGTGGTGAACTTGCTGGCGTCCACTGCTGGGGTGTCCTCCCTTGTCGTGCGTTGGTTCTGCTCTCTACAGCATGCACTAAGTTGAGTCTATTCCGCTCAACTTTCAGATGAACGGTCGGGGCGCCCGTGCGGGGCGGGTCTCCGGGCCCCCGCGGCCCGGTTCCCCGCGGCGCCGTTCTCCGCGGCCCGGGCCCCCGGCGCGCCGCCGCCCGCGGGCCGGATCCCCGGAGCCCCGGCCTCCGCCGTCCGGGCCGCCGACCGCCGCGCCCCGGTCGCCCGCCTCGGGGCCGCCGTCCGCCGGGTCAGCGTCAGCAGCTCCCGGGCCGGCCCGCTCGGCCGCCGGCCGGCCGGCCAGACCGCCCGCAGCGGCCGTCGCAGGTCCAGCCCCTCCGCCAGCGGCACCTCCACCAGCCGCCGGGTCGCCAGCTCCTCCACCACCGCCAGCTCGCTCAGGCAGACCGGCCCCGCGCCGGTCATCGCCGCCGCCTTCAGCGCCGTCGACGAGGCCAGCTCCAGCCGCGGCCGGGCCGCGCCCCCGTACGGCGCCAGCGCCATCTCCAGCACCTCCCGGGTCCCCGAGCCGGGCTCGCGCAGCACCAGCGGCGTCGCCGCCAGCTCCGCCGGGGTCAGGGGGGAGCGGCGGCGCGCCCAGGGGTGGCCCGGCGAGACCACGACGACGAGCCGGTCGGCCGCCACCACCGCGCCGGCCAGTCCGGGCGGAGCGGAGGGGCCCTCGACGAAGCCGAGGTCCGCGTCCCCGGCCAGCACGTGCCCGGCCACGTCCGCGGAGTTCGCGGTGCGCAGCGTCACGGCGGTCCCCGGGCTCGCCTCGTGCAGCGCCAGCAGCCACCCGGGCATCAGGTACTCGGCGACGGTCAGGCTGGCCACCACGGTCAGCCGGGCGTCCCGGCGCTCGCGGAGCGCGTCGATCCCGGCGTCCAGTGCCTGCGCGGCCTCCACCACCTGCCGGGCCCACTCGACCACCAGCCGACCGGCCTCGGTCGGCCGGGAGCCGCGCGGGGAGCGGTCCAGCAGCGGGACGCCGATCAGCCGCTCCATGCCCTTGATCCGCGCGCTGGCGGTCGGCTGGCTCACCCCGAGTTCGGCCGCGGCCCGGCCGACGCTGCCGAGCCGGGCCACTGCGAGCAGCAGCTCCAGCGCACCGAGTTCGGGGACGCGCGGGGAGAGGGCCATAGGTTCAGGCTATGCCCTCATAGAGCGTTCGGCGCTACCGGCCGGGGTCGTACCGGGAGACGGTTGATGCCATGGCCACCCTGATCAGCCCCCGCACGCACCCCCGCCCCCGCCCTCGCCCCCGTCTGCGCCCGTCCGACCGCGCCCGCCGGCTCGACCTCGCACAGCTCGGGCCGAACTGGTACGCGGCGGTCATGGGCACCGCGATCGTCGGCAACGGTGCGGCCGCCCTCCCGGTCCGGCTGCCCGGCCTGATCGGGTTCGGCGAGGTGATGTGGGCGCTCGGGCTGGCCGGTCTGCTGGTGCTCGGGTCCGCCCGGCTGGTCCACCTCACCCGTCACCGGGACGCCGCCCGCGCCCAGCTGCTGGACAACCCGGCCACCGCCGTCTTCTACGGCTGTCCGCCGATGGCGCTGATCTCGGTCGGGCTCGGGACCCTGACGCTCGGCTCCCGCGTCATCGGGACCGGCCCGGCCGTCGCGCTCGACGCCGTGCTCTGGACGGTGGGCACCGGGTACGCGCTGCTGGTCGCGGCCGGCATCCCGTACCTGATGATCACCCGGCACACGGTCTCCCCGTTGGAGGCCAACCCGACCTGGCTGCTGCCGGTGGTGGCTCCGCTGGTCGCCTCCGCCGCCGGTCCCGCGCTGATCCCGCACCTGCCCGCCGGCACCGCCCAGCAGGCGCTGCTGTACACCTGCTGCGCGCTGTTCGGGATCGGCCTGCTCGCCACCCTGGCGCTGCTGCCGGTGGTGCTCACCGGTCTCGTGCACAGCAAGCTGCCCGCCCTGGCGCTCACCCCGTCGCTCTTCCTGGTGCTCGGCCCGCTCGGCCAGTCCACCACCGCGGTGCACCAACTCGCCGATGCCGCACGCCCGGTGACCCCGACGATCGCCCCCGTCGCGCTCGCCCTCGCCGAGCTGTACGGGGTGGCGGTGCTCGGCGTGGCGATGCTCTGGCTGGCGCTCGCCGTCGCCGCCAACCTCCGTGCCCGGCGGGCCGGCATGTCGTTCGCGATGACGTGGTGGGCGTTCACCTTCCCGGTCGGCACCTGCGTCACCGGCGCCGCCGCCCTCGCCCGGCACACCGGCTTCCCCGGGTTCACCGGACTCGCCACCGCCCTGTTCGTCCTGCTGATGGCCTCCTGGGCCCTCGCCGCGGGCGGCACCGCCGCCGGGTTGGCAGGTGGCCGGCTGCTGGCCCGCTGAGCCGGGGCCGGCACCGGTGCTCGACATAGGCCTGACGATGCGTCAAGGCGTCTCGTGTGGTGGCGTGGTGGTCCGGCGGGAGGCTGTCGTCGGCTCGGTCGGGACCGTCCGTCCCGGGGGGGGCGTCCTCCGGTGCCACCCGTCCTGGCGGACGGCCCGGATCCGGGCGGCCGGGGCTCTGCGGCGCCGCGCCTTCCCGCGGCTTCCCGGCCCCGGGTGACTCCGGTACGGTCCGGTACGGGCGGCCCGAACGGTACCCGGACGGTGCCCGAACGGGCTCGGACCGGGGGCCGGGGAGGCACGGGGGGAGCGGCGCGTAGGCCGCGGGGAACGGAACGCGGTCGTTCGGTTCCGAATGACCGGAGGGTCGGACTCCGCCGTCCCACCGCCCTGACCTGCACGTTCGCGATACGCCAGGGCGCCGCGGCGGACGTCGCGCCACGCCGACGATGCAGGTTCCTGCAATTGCGAGAACATGCAGTCGGGCGGCACTTGTTCACCGGCCGTCACGCTGTGAGGGTGGAGTCACGTCACGTCGACCGGGCAACCGCAGCCCGATGACGGCGACTTGCTCTTCATTACTGGATGCGTCCGGTACGTCCGCACGTACCTGCATATCGGGGGGAAGAGCGCCGGCCGGGACGCCATGTGTGGTGATGGCCCCCGGGACCGGAGCCGGCGAGGCGTTGCTGCTCCGCCTCGCCGGAAGCGCCGCGACCGTGGCGTGGACCGGCGGCCCCCCTGGCCCGTGTGCGACGGCACCCGGAGTCCGGGGGCCCGCCGGCTCCCAGTACCGTGATCACGCCCGGCGAACGTGTGTGACGAGTGCGCACGGCGTGCGAGGGCGCACACATCCGCGAGACATCCGGCAGGGAGCGTTCGACGTGACGGTCGAGGGGACGGCGGATCCGACGACCGCTCCGGGCGCCGGCGCCGGAGGGGGCGCCGCCACCGGCCCGGCCGCGTCCGGCGGCGAGCCCGACGAGGCCGCCCGCCGGCTCTACCTCGCCATCCTGGCCGACGGCGGCCGGATCCCCGTCGCGGACGTCCCCGAACCGGACCGGCGCGCCCTGCGCCAGCTCGTCTCCATCGGTCTGCTGATGCCCAACCCGATGGACGCCTGCTACACGGCCGTCAGCCCGCGCTCGGTCAGCGACCGCCTCGGCGCCGAGCTCCGCAGCGAGGCCACCCGCCTCCTCGTCCGCGCCGAGAACCTGCCCGGCACCCTCGACGGCCTCACCCGCGCCTACGACGCGATGCCCCGGCCGCCCGAGCGCTCCGGCGGCGCCGTCTACATCGAGGGCCACACCCACATCCGGCACCGGATCTCCCAGCTGGTCTCCGACTGCCGCACCGAGGTCCTCACCGCCCAGCCCGGCCACCGGCCCGCCGACGCCCTCCAGGGCGCCCTGGTCCAGGACGTCCAGCTCCTGCAGCGCGGCTGCACCCTGCGGACCATCTACCAGCCCGTCGCGGTCTCCGAACCCGCCGCCCTGGCCTACGCCGAGGAGGTCACCCGGCACGGTTCGCTGATCCGGACCCTCGACGAGCCGTTCCAGCGGCTGATGATCTTCGACCGCTCGGTCGCGGTGATCTCCGCCAGTGACGACCACAGCACCGCCGCCTTCATCACCGACCGCGCCGCGATCGCCTTCATCGTCAACGCCTTCGAGCGCGACTGGGCCCGCGCCGACGCGACCGACTGGACCGCCGCGCTCGCCGACGGCCCGGCCCGCAACCCCCACAACGCGTCCGACCGCGTCGGCCGCCTGCTGGCCCGCGGTCTGACCCAGCGTGCGGTCGCCACCCGCCTCGGCCTGAGCGAGCGGACCGTGGCCGCGCACATCGCCCGCCTCCGCGACCGGTACGGGGCGCAGACCCTGTTCCAGCTCGGTTGGCTGATGCGGGGCGGCCGTGACGACGGATGAGCCCGACGGCGCCGTTCGCACCCGTTACCCGGCCGCTCTGCGCTGCGCTGCCTGACCGCGCTGCCTGACCGCCCGGCCGAGTCGCTCTGCCGAGTCGCTCTGTCGAGCTGCTCTGCGAGTGCGGGGAGGAGCTGATCGCGGTCGCCCGCACTGGCCGCCCCGTCGTGCGGGGCCTGGTCCGGCTCGGCCGGCGGACGCGCGGCGAGGACGACGGACGAACACGGCGTCCCGCTGCCGGACGGGGCCGCCCACGCGCGCTGTCCGGCGCCGCCGGGGGACGGTGGCCGGATCCGCGCCGCCGCGTCGCGGGAGGGGGACACCGGGGCGTTCCGTCCGCTCCTCGAACGCGGCCTGCTGAGGCGTCATGGGGTCGGTCACCTCGTCCGCCGCGCGAACTCCCCGACGTGGAGGGGCTCTTCCGGCTCGGCCGGCGGATGAGGGGTCCCGCGGTGCCCGGTCCGGGGCGGTACGACGCGGAGACGCTGTTCCTTCGGGGCCGGCGGGGGCCGGCAGGTGGGGGAGCCCGGGCGGGGGAGCCCGGACGGGATCAGCCGGTGGCCGCGCCGGTGGGCCAGTAGCCGGTCGGGCCGACGGCGGGGGGCTGCTGACGGGGGACGGTGAACTGCTCGCCGGGGGCGGTCCAGAAGCCCTCGCGCAGGGAGAGCGCCATGCCGGCCCAGTCGAGGGCGGTCTCCACGGTGTGGTGGAGGGCCTCCTGGGACCAGGTGTCGTCGAAGACCAGCGGCAGGACGGGGGCGACCTGCTCGATGGTGGCGATCAGCGGGTTGTGGGTGATGGCCTCGTCGACGAGGAGCACGATCGGCTTGCGCAGCGCCGACGCCCAGCCCAGCTCCAGGCTGACCCCGGCCGACAGCGGTGCGCCGACGTAGGCGAAGACGAGGTCGGCGGACTGCAGCGCGCGGAAGTCCGACGGCACGCGCGGCTCGGGGGCGCGCCCGGCGACGGTCCAGGCGTCACTGTGGTGGGCGCTGTACACGGCGGCGCCACTGCGGAGGAGGGTGGTGCGGAGGGTGGTCAGCCGCGTCCGGCTGGCGAGGGTCACCACACTGTCCGCCGGCCCGGTCAACCGCATGAGCGGCGCGGCCAGGAAGACTCGTGCACGCCGGCCCTCGAGGGCCTGGCTGTCGTGGTGACGCAGGTAGGGCTCAGTCATGTCGACTCCGGGGAGTGGCTGACCGGGTTCACCAGGTCCGGCAGGGTTAGGGGTTCTGATCGGCGAGGCTGCGGACTTCGCTCGGGGGAGCTAAGTCGAATGGTGAATTGAAGGTACATCGGCAAGTGTGGTGAGCTTGCCGGGACCATCGGGAGCGAACTGATCGTCCATCGTTCGGGGCGGTGGAGTCCACTGCTTCGCGGTGTCATCTGTCTGCCTGGCATGGAGATGACGCACCTCTGTGGAGGGGGGATGTGGCGCGTGCGTTCGAGCTGGGGCATTATGTGGGCGGCTGCGTAGCTGTTCCCATTGCTCGATACCCGCGACTAACTCAGGAAGGCGTGATCGCAATGCTTCGCCTGCGCCGACACGTTCGCATCACTGCGGCTTCGGTCGTTGCTGTTATAGCGGTATTGACCGCGAGCAGCCAGGTCACGTCGGCGGCTTCCGGCCACCAGCCGGCGCCGCGTACCGCCAACTCCGTGCCCGCCGACGCTCCGGCCCTGGTCACGCTGGCCCTCACCGCGAACGACAGCAACTGGACCTGAGTTCGGCACGTGACGCCCGGGCGGGCCGTCAGGGGCCCCGGGCGGTCAGTCGGTTGACGGGTCGTGTTCCCGGAGGCGTTCTTCGGGGTGCCCGCTCTGGGTGGTCCGGGCCAGCATGTACCCGAGCTGGAACAGCGAATCCACCCGGTAGTCCTCACGCATGTCCGCTATGTGACGCGCCAGCGTGCGTTCGCTGATGCCCAGGCTTCGGGCAATCACGCGGTGACTGGTGCCTTTCAGCAGCAGATCGATGATCGTCTGCCGCAGGCGTGAGATGACCTCCTGCGGCACCGCGCGGGCGCCGTCGAAATCGAGAGCGCGGTTCCAGTTGCGCTCGAAGATGTCGGAGACCAGATAGCTGATGATCGCGCGGTCGTGTATGAACGCGGCCACATTCAGGTCGTCCGCGATGGGAATGATGGCGGTGCGGCGGTCCACGACTATGAGCCGGGTGTACGGCTCGTCCAGGGTGCGGACCTGCCCCCCGGCGTCCGTGATGGCGAGGACGTAGTCCCTGGTGGCGGGGTGGTAACGCGTACTGGGGTGGTAAATGGTCCGAAACGTGGCGCCTCTCTGGAGAAGAGCCAAATCACGGTCGCGGCTGCCGGCGAGTGCCTCCGGGGGGCGGGGACCACCCGGTTGTGCGGCGAGGAACTCCTCGGTGCAACTCGTGGTCAACTGCCCGAGTCTTTGATTGATCAGTACTTTTCCACGGACGTACTCGATGCTGCCGCCGGTCTGCTTCGGCGTGTGGAAGGCCTCGGACAGTTCCTTCAAATCGATCGGAAGTGCCTCGGCCCGGGAGAGCAGGTCGAGTGCTTTGCGCTGCCAGGAGGCGATGAGCCCGGACGAGAGCTGCTGGGGGTCCACGGCGACGAGCACGTCCGGCTCGTCCGTGTCCGGCACCAGCAGGCCGATGTCGAGAAGCTCCTGGAGGAACCTGAGGTCGGTGGCCTCCTGGCTCGCGGGTACGAGGCGGCCGTGGGAGTGCAGGACGTGGAGGTAGAGCTTGCGAGCGCCGTCCGAGAGGACACCGAGGCCGCCTGAGGTGAGTCCGGGCTCGGCCGTCTCGCTCATCTGCGGCTCCCTGGTGTTCGGATAGAGCTGAGTGAGGCCGGTTCGCCGGCTTCGATGGGGATCTTAGCCAGAGCCTCCGCGAACCGGCATCGGCGCTCTTGATCCGCTCTCGCCTGCAGAAAGCACTCTCTCACCACGCAAGCACCGCCGGCACCCCCCAACCAGAGGGAACCGGCGGCGGCGACCGTCGTGGCCGGGTCAGCGCTTGGGACGCCAGACGACCAGGGCGCTGGAGTGCGGGGTCGGGGGCTGGTAGGGGACGAGGTCGCGGCGGTAGGAGGCGTGGATGGTGGCCTCGCGCTGCTGGAGGGCGGTGGCCGCGCCTTCGAGGGAGTCGGTGAGCTCGGCGATCCGGGACTGGAGGGCGGTGACCTGGTTCTCCAGCTCGATGATCCGCTTGATGCCGGCGAGGTTGATGCCCTCGTCCTGGGAGAGCCGCTGGACGTCGCGCAGCTGCTGGATGTCGCGCGCCGAGTAGCGGCGCCCGCGGCCGGCGGTGCGGTCGGGGCAGACCAGGCCGAGGCGGTCGTACTGGCGGAGGGTCTGCGGGTGCAGGCCGGAGAGCTCGGCGGCCACCGAGATCACGTAGACCGGGGTGTCCTCGGTGAGGACGTACTGGGGCTGCGGAACGGCCCGGCGCGCGCGCGGGGGGCCGCCGCCGGGCAGTCCCTCGCCGATGCCGGGGCCGATCGGGCCGTGGCCGGTGCTGTCGGGGGTCATCTGGTCGTCACGCTCCCTTCGCCGCTCGGAACAGGGCGGCTCGCGGGTCGTCGGAGGCGGTGGCCTCGCGGTACTGCTCCAGAGCGGCCAGCGCGTCGCCGGTGACGTGCTGGGGCACCACGACCTCCACGGTGACCAGGAGGTCGCCCCGGGTGCCGTCCTTGCGGGTGGCGCCCTTGCCGCGGGCCCGCAGGGTGAGGCCGTTGGCACTGCCCGGGGGGAGTTTGAGCTTCACCGAGGGGCCGTTGAGGGTCGGCACCTCGATGGTGCCCCCCAACGCGGCTTCGGGGAAGGTGACCGGGACGGTCACGGTCAGGTTGTCGGCCTTCCGTCCGAAGACGGGGTGCGGGTCGACGTGCACGGTGACGTAGAGGTCGCCGGGCTGGCCGCCGCGTTCGCCCTGCGCGCCCTTGCCCTTGAGGCGGATCCGCTGGGCGTCCTGGACACCGGCCGGGATCCGGACCTGCATGGTGCGGGCGGAGCTGGCCCGGCCGCTGCCGTGGCAGTCGGTGCACGGGTCGTCGACGATCATGCCGCGGCCGCGGCAGTCCCGGCAGGGCTCGGAGAGGGCGAAGGCGCCCTGGCCGCGGCTGACCGTGCCGGAACCGACGCAGGT
The DNA here is from genome assembly GCF_042722765.1 of Kitasatospora sp. NPDC058406. Taxonomy (NCBI): domain Bacteria; kingdom Bacillati; phylum Actinomycetota; class Actinomycetes; order Kitasatosporales; family Streptomycetaceae; genus Kitasatospora; species Kitasatospora sp. NPDC058406. Next base: position 9,463 of record NZ_JBHXKE010000122.1, on the reverse strand, counting down.
CGGGCAGACCCGGGGGGTGGTGCCGGCCTTGGCACCGGTGCCGTTGCAGTGGCGGCAGGGGGCCTGACTGGTCATCCGGAGCGGGACGGTGGCGCCGTCGACGGCCTCCTCGAAGGAGAGCGTCACCTCGGTCTCGACGTCGGCGCCGCGCCGGGGCTGGGCCTGCCGGGCGCCGCCGCGGTTGAACAGGCCGCCGAAGACGTCGCCGAGGCCACCGCTGTTGCCGGCCTGGTTGCCGCTGAACAGGTCGCCGAAGTCGAAGCTGTAGTTGCCGTTACCGGGGCCGCCGGCGCGGAAGCCGCCGTTGGCGAAGAGGCTGCGGGCCTCGTCGTACTCCTTGCGGCGCTTCTCGTCGGAGAGGACGTCGTACGCCTCGGAGATGTCCTTGAACCGCTCCTCGGCCGCCGTGTCACCCTTGTTCGCGTCGGGGTGGAACTCGCGGGCCAGCTTGCGGTAGGTCTTCTTGATCTCGGTGGCGGTGGCGTCCTTGGGCACGCCGAGGACCTTGTAGTAGTCCTTCTCCACGTAGTCCTTGCCGCTCATGGCTGGCGCCACCTCCCGAGGTCCATCGTCACAGAGCTGTCAACGGGCCGGCCGTGGCCCGTCGACAGTGCGCTGCGGAGCCGGCCGCCGTACTGGCCGGCGTACGACTCCGCAGCGCACAGGTTGTCAGCCGTCACCGGTGGTCAGCTGTCCGGGCCACCGTCGGCCTGGTCCTTCTTCTCCCCGCCCTTGGCGGTGTCGGTGTCCGGGCCGGACGTGGTCTGGGTGCCCGGCTGGGGCTCCGCGACCGCGACCATCGCCGGGCGGATGATCCGCTCGCCGATCCGGTAACCGGGCTGGAGGATCTGGACGCAGGTGTCCTCGGTGACCTCCGACGAGTAGCTGTGCATCAGCGCCTCGTGCATGGTCGGGTCGAAGGGCTCGCCCTCCTTGCCGAACTGCTGCAGGCCCAGCTTGGCGACGACGGTCTCCAGCGACTCGGCGACGGACTTGAAGCCGCCGGTCACCTCGCCGTGGTCACGGGCCCGGCCGATGTCGTCCAGGACCGGGATCAGCGACTCCAGGATGTTGGAGACGGCGATCTCACGGACCGTCAGTCGGTCGCGCTCGACCCGCTTCCGGTAGTTCTGGTACTCGGCCTGGAGGCGCTGGAGGTCGGCCGTCCGCTCGGCCAGCTCGCGCTTGGCCGTGGCGAGGTCGTCCGGTTCGCCGGTCGCGCCGGCGGTCGAATCGGCACCGCCCGCGGCAGCCTCCTCGGCAGCCTTGATCACGGCCTCCTCGGCGGCGGAGTCGTCGCCGGGCTCAGCACCCTGCGGCTTCTCCGTCATGCCGCACCGCCCTTGGGCTTCTCGTCGTCCACGATCTCGGCGTCGACGACGTCGTCGTCCTTGGCACCGGCGGCGTCACCGGCCGGGGCGGCGCCGGCGGCGTCGGCGTTGGCGTACAGCGCCTGGCCGAGCTTCTGCGCGGTGGTGGACACCTTCTCGGAGGCCTCGCGGATCTTCGCGATGTCCTCGCCCTTGAGGGCTTCCTTGAGCTCGCCGATGGCGGTCTCGACCTCGGTCTTGACGTCGGCCGGCAGCTTGTCGGCGTTGTCGGCGATGAACTTCTCGGTCGAGTAGACGAGCTGCTCGGCCTGGTTGCGGGTCTCCACGGACTCGCGGCGCTTGTGGTCCTCCTCCGCGTACTGCTCGGCCTCGCGCATCATGCGCTCGATGTCGTCCTTCGGCAGCGCGGAGCCGCCGGTGACGGTCATCTTCTGCTCCTTGCCGGTGCCGAGGTCCTTGGCACCGACGTGCATGATGCCGTTGGCGTCGATGTCGAAGGTGACCTCGATCTGGGGCAGGCCACGGGGGGCCGGCGGCAGGCCGGTCAGCTCGAACATGCCGAGCTTCTTGTTGTACGCGGCGATCTCGCGCTCGCCCTGGTAGACCTGGATCTGCACGGACGGCTGGTTGTCCTCGGCCGTGGTGAAGATCTCGGAGCGCTTGGTCGGGATCGTGGTGTTGCGCTCGATCAGCTTGGTCATGATGCCGCCCTTGGTCTCGATGCCGAGGGACAGCGGGGTGACGTCGAGCAGCAGGACGTCCTTGACCTCGCCCTTGAGGACACCGGCCTGGAGCGAGGCGCCGATGGCGACGACCTCGTCCGGGTTGACGCCCTTGTTCGCGTCCTTGCCGCCGGTCAGCTCGCGGACGAGCTCGGCGACGGCCGGCATGCGGGTCGAGCCGCCGACGAGGACCACGTGGTCGATCTCGGAGAGGGCGATGCCCGCGTCCTTGATCACGTTGTGGAACGGGACCTTGCAGCGCTCCAGCAGGTCCGAGGTCAGCTGCTGGAACTGGGCGCGGGTGAGCTTCTCGTCCAGGTGCAGCGGGCCCTCGGCGGAGGCCGTGATGTAGGGCAGGTTGATCGAGGTCTCGGAGGACGAGGACAGCTCGATCTTGGCCTTCTCGGAGGCCTCGCGCAGGCGCTGCAGGGCCATCTTGTCCTTGGACAGGTCGACACCGTGGCCGGCCTGGAAGACCTTCACCAGGTGGTCGACGACCTTCTGGTCCCAGTCGTCACCGCCGAGGTGGTTGTCACCGTTGGTGGCCTTCACCTCGACGACCCCGTCGCCGATCTCCAGCAGCGAGACGTCGAAGGTGCCGCCGCCGAGGTCGAAGACCAGGATGGTCTGGTCGTCCTTGTCCAGGCCGTAGGCCAGGGCGGCCGCGGTCGGCTCGTTGACGATGCGCAGGACGTTGAGGCCCGCGATCTCACCGGCCTCCTTGGTGGCCTGGCGCTCCGAGTCGGAGAAGTACGCCGGGACGGTGATGACGGCGTCGGTGACCGTCTCGCCCAGGTAGGACTCGGCGTCCCGCTTCAGCTTCTGCAGGATGAAGGCGCTGATCTGCTGGGGGTTGAAGTCCTTGCCGTCCAGGCCGATCTTCCAGCTGGTGCCCATGTGACGCTTGACCGAGCGAATGGTGCGGTCCACGTTGGTGACCGCCTGACGCTTGGCCACCTCGCCGACGAGCACCTCGCCGTTCTTCGCGAAGGCGACGACGGACGGCGTGGTCCGAGCGCCCTCGGCGTTCGTGATGACGGTGGGCTCGCCACCCTCCAGAACGCTGACGACCGAGTTCGTCGTGCCGAGGTCGATGCCGACCGCGCGTGCCATCGTAGATACCTCCACGGAAGAGTTGAGCTTTACAGGCTCAAGGATGCACGACGAGGCGGGGGGCGTCAACAGCTATGAGTCCGGAGCGCTCAACTTTGCTGAGCCGGAAATGCGGAGATCGGAGCGGCGAGCGGCCCTGTGGCGCCCGGACGGCGATGGCAGGGTGCACTTACGTGACTGCCGCCATACCTTGAGCATCTTCAGGAGAAGTGTTGACGAGCGGTAATGTCCGGCCCGTCGGCCCTGCAAGTTACCGGCGAGTACAATCACCGCGAGAGTCTGTACCCCCAGCACCCCAGCACCCCCAGAAAGCCGCAGGAGACGGAGAGCCGATGCAGCTAGCAGCGATCGTCATCTCGCTGGTCACGTTCGTGGTCGGCACCGCGCTCGCCGCCCGTGCGGCGCTGTACATCTACAAGGTGGTGCGGACCGGTCAGCCGGACCCGACCCGGTTCGGGCAGCCCGCCCTGCGCGCGAAGACCGTGGCGGTCGAGTTCGTCGGCCACACCCGGATGAACCGCTGGGGCGTCGTCGGCGTCGCCCACTGGTTCGTCGCGGTCGGCTTCTTCACGCTCGGCCTGACCCTGCTGACCGCCTTCTTCCAGCTGTTCGACGCCGAGTTCGTGCTGCCGGTGCTCGGCGGCTGGCTGCCGTACGAGCTCTTCACCGAGCTGGTCGGCACCTTCACCACCCTCGGCATCGCCACCCTCATCGTGATCCGCCTGCTCAGCCTGCCGGGCCGGGCGGGCCGCAAGTCGCGCTTCGCCGGCTCGATCGCCTGGCAGGCCTTCTACGTCGAGTACACGATCCTCGGCATCGGCCTGTGCATCATGATCCTGCGCGGCCTGGAGGGCGCGCTGGAGCACGTGGGCTCGTACGAGGCGAAGTACCTGATCTCCTACCCGCTGGTGCTGGCCTTCAAGGGCCTGTCGCACGGCACCCTGGAGAACCTGGTCTACGTCTTCGCGATGCTGAAGATCTGCACCTCCTTCGCCTGGGCCATCACCATCGGCGTCAACCCCTCGATGGGCGTCGCCTGGCACCGCTTCCTCGCGTTCTTCAACATCTACTTCAAGCGCGAGGAGGACGGCGACGTCGCCCTCGGCGAGCTGCGTCCGATGGCCAGCGGCGGGCAGCCGATCGACTTCGAGGACCCGGCCGACGACGCCGTCTTCGGCGTCTCCCAGGTCGAGCACTTCTCCTGGAAGGGCATCCTCGACTTCTCCACCTGCACCGAGTGCGGGCGCTGCCAGTCGCAGTGCCCGGCCTGGAACACCGGCAAGCCGCTCTCGCCCAAGCTGCTGATCATGAGCCTGCGGGAGCACGCCTTCGCCAAGGCGCCGTACCTGCTCGCCGGCGGCGGCAAGGACATGGAGGGCGAGGAGCGGGCGACCGCCGAGCAGCTCGCCGGCGTCCCCGCCGCCGCGCTGGCCGAGGCCGAGCGCCCGCTGATCGGCACCGCGGAGGAGAACGGGGTCATCGACCCCGACGTGCTGTGGTCCTGCACCACCTGCGGCGCCTGCGTCGAGCAGTGCCCGGTGGACATCGAGCACATCGACCACATCGTCGACATGCGCCGCTACCAGGTGATGATCGAGTCCTCGTTCCCGACCGAGGCCGGGGCGATGCTCAAGAACCTGGAGAACAAGGGCAACCCGTGGGGCATGGCCACCAAGGCCCGCCTGGACTGGGTCAAGGAGCTCAAGAAGGAGACCGGCATCGAGGTGCCGGTGATCGGTGAGGACATCGACCCCGCCGAGGTCGAGTACCTCTACTGGGTCGGCTGCGCCGGCGCCCTGGAGGACCGCGCCAAGAAGACCACCAAGGCCTTCGCGGAGCTGCTGCACACCGCCGGCGTGCAGTTCGCCATCCTCGGCAAGGAGGAGTCCTGCACCGGTGACTCCGCCCGCCGCCTCGGCAACGAGTTCCTCTTCCAGATGCTCGGCGCGCAGAACGTCGAGACGCTGAACGCCGCGCTGGAGGACGCCCCGGTCAAGCGGATCGTGGCGACCTGCCCGCACTGCTTCAACACCATCGCCAACGAGTACCCGCAGCTGGGCGGCCACTTCGAGGTCATCCACCACACCCAGCTGCTGCAGCACCTGATCGACGAGGGCAAGCTCGTCCCGGTCAACCCGGTCGAGGGCCTGATCACCTACCACGACCCCTGCTACCTGGGCCGCCACAACAAGGTCTACAGCCCGCCGCGCGAGATCATGGACAAGGTCCCGGGCCTGCGCCAGCAGGAGATGCACCGCCACAAGGAGCGCGGCTTCTGCTGCGGCGCCGGCGGCGCGCGGATGTGGATGGAGGAGCGCATCGGCAAGCGGATCAACACCGAGCGCGTGGACGAGGCCCTCTCGCTCAACCCGGACATCGTCTCCACCGCCTGCCCCTTCTGCCTCGTCATGCTCTCCGACTCCGTGAACGGCAAGAAGAACGAGGGCGCGGCGAAGGAACACCTGAAGGTCGTCGACGTCGCCCAGCTGCTGCTCGACTCGGTCAAGGCGGCCCCGCCGGCCGAGGCCGAAACCGAGACCGTCGACGCCTGAACGAGGCGGTGACGGGGCGGTGACGGGGCGGTGACGGGTCGAACCCGGCCACTCCGCCGCCCAGTTGTTCGACAGTTCTGCAACAACCGCCCGGCCCGGCGAGTGCCACGTGCGCCCGCCGGGCCGGGCTTTTCGGGTGCGAATCCCTCGGGCGGGGCGCCAACCACCGGACCACCGGACGGCGTCCCTGTCAGAAGGAAATACAGTAGGCGCCGGACCGGCCCTCGTGCCGGTCGATCCGTTCCGGCTCCCGGAACGGCATTTCTGACCACCGACGGAGGTATCGGCCCGCCGGGCCGGGCCGCAGAGACCACAAGGGGAACAGCGCAGACCATGACCGAGGCGATCATGCTGGTCGGTGGTAAGGGCACGCGACTGCGTCCGCTGACCACCCACACCCCCAAGCCCATGCTGCCCGTGGCAGGCGTCCCGTTCATCGCGCACCAGCTGGCCCGCGCGGCAGCGGCCGGGGTCACCCGCGTGGTGCTCGCGACCTCCTACCTGGCCGAGGTCTTCGAGGACCACTTCCAGGACGGCACCCCGTACGGCATCGAACTGGTCTACCTGACCGAACGCGAGCCGCTCGGCACCGGCGGAGCCATCCGCAACGCCGCCACCGGGCTGACCTGCGGCCCCGACGAACCGGTCCTGGTCTTCAACGGCGACATCCTCTCCGGGGTCGACATCGCCGCCCTGCGCGACGGCCACGTGGCCGCCGGGGCCGACGTCACGCTGCACCTCACCCGGGTCGAGGACCCGCGCGCCTTCGGACTCGTCCCGACCGACGAGCACGGCCGGGTCCTGGAGTTCCTGGAGAAGCCGGAGACGCCCGAGCAGATCGTCACCGACCAGATCAACGCCGGCTGCTACGTCTTCACCCGCTCCGTCATCGACCGCATCCCGGCCGGCCGCGAGGTCTCCGTCGAGCGCGAGACCTTCCCGGAGCTGCTGGCCACCGGCGCGCTGCTGCGCGGCGTCGTGGACACCTCCTACTGGCTCGACCTCGGCACCCCGGCCGCCTTCGTCCGCGGCTCGGCCGACCTCGTGCTCGGCAAGGTCGACTCGCCGGCCGTGCCCGGCCCGACCGGCGACGCCCTGCTGCTGCCCGGCGCCACCGTCCAGCGGGGCGCCGTGCTGAGCGGCGGCACCGTGGTCTCCGAGGGCGCGGTCGTCGAGTCCGGTGCGATCGTCGAGGGCAGCGTGATCCTGCCCGGCGCGCTCATCGGGGCGGACACCCTGGTCAAGGACTCGATCGTGGGCGCCTACGCCACGGTCGGCGAGCGGACCGCGCTGGACGGCGCGGTGATCGGAGACGGCGCGATCGTCGAGCCCGACAACGAGCTTCCGAACGGCATCCGGATCGCCTGCGGCACCCTGCTGCCGTCCGGCGCCGTCCGCACCTCGGCCGGTCCCGGCGGCTGCCCGGCGGGCACCGCCGCCGCGGCCGCGGTGCACGGGCCGAAGGTCACCGCGCAGCGCTAGGCGTTCCGTCCCGGCCGCCCGACCCGGTGGTCCCGCCCGACCCGGTGGTCCCGGTGGTCCCGGGCGCCTCGCTGGTCCCCGCAGGCCGTGCGGGCGTCACAGGCTCGCTGCAAACCGGACCCGGTCCGGTGCCCGGCCGCCACGGAGCCGGTCGGGCGGGTACCTTCGGAGCGTGGCTGGCAATCGATACGACAGCGGTCAGGGCGCCGACCCCCGTGGCGGGTGGTCGGCGCCTCCGCAGCAGCAGGCGGCGCCCGGGGGGCACGGGCCGACCGACGGACCGGAGTACTTCACCGGCCCGCAGGGAGCTCCGCAGCAGGGCCCGTACGCCCCGCAGGGCCCGCACGATCCGTACGCGGCGAACCAGCCGGGTCACACCCGGGCGTTCCCGACCGGCAGCGACCCGTACGCGGGCGAGCCGTACTACTACGACGAGCACGGGCAGCCGTACCAGGCGCCCCCGTACGGGCAGGAACAGTACGGGCAGTCGCAGGGCTACCCGGACGAGCAGCCATACGGTCAGGACAACGTCGCCGTCTACCGCGCCGGCGGCCAGTCCGCGCCGCACGCCGCCGGGCCGCGGCCGAACTGGCGCGAGCTGCTGATCGGCCTCTTCCGCACCCCCACCGCGACCTTCGACCGCACCCGGGACCACCAGGTCTGGCTGCCCGCCGTCACCGTCTCGCTGCTGTACGGCGCCCTCGCCGTGCTCGGCCTCGGGATGACCCGCGACGACGTGGTCAACTCGACCTTCACCGTGGCGCTCACCTCGCTGCTCGCGGCGGCGGTCGGCTTCACCCTGGCCGGCGGCATGCTGGGCGCGGTGACGTACGCGCTGGCCCGCCAGTTCGGCGGGGACGGCCCCTGGAAGTCGACGGTCGGCCTCGCCGTGCTGATCGGCTGGACCACCGACGCGCCCCGGCTGCTGCTCGCCCTCGCGCTGCCGGCCGACAACATCGTGGTGCAGGTCGTCGGCTGGGCCACCTGGCTGCTCTGCGCCGTCCTGCTGACCACCATGGTCCGGCGGCTGCACGACCTGCCGTGGGGCAAGGCGGCCGGCGCGGGGGCGCTGCAACTGCTGGCGCTGCTGGTGCTGATCAAGCTGCCGACCCTGGGCTGAGGCCCCCGGGCCGAGGACCCGCCGCCCCGATCCGAGCCGTCCTTCTCGCCGGTTCCCCCGGCTCCCTCCGGTTCTCCGCCTCCTTCCCGGCCTCTCCCGGCGTCCTCCGGCCGGGGGAGAATGGTCGACGGGCCCCGTCTCGGGGCCCGTCCGCATGTCCGCGTACTGCGTCCACCCTCACCCGCACGGAGCCAGGCATGACCCTCCCCACCACCCACGTCAGCTTCCCGGCCGGGGCGGTGACCGGCGAGTCGACGGTGCTCGCGGTGCACCCGCTGGACGGCGGCCGGTACGCCGTCGTCACCGGGGCGACCCCGTTCCACCCGCTCGACCACACCTGGCCCGACCAGCCGGCCGACCTCGGCACCCTGACCGTCGACGGCACCGGGCTGGCCGTCGTCGACTGCCTCACCGGAGCCGTCGGTCCCGAGGGCGGCGAGCTGCTGGTCGGCGCCGACATCCCGGTCCGGCGCGGTGACGAGGAGTGGTCCTGGCTGGTCCTGCACGTCCTGGCGGCCGACCCGGGCGACATCGTCGGCCGGACCGTCACGCTCGCCGTCGACGCCGAGCGCCGCGGCGCCCTCTGCGCCTCCCACAGCGGCTGCCACCTGCTGGCCCTCGCCCTGAACGAGGCGCTCGCCCCGCGCTGGCGCAAGGACCCGGGCCGCTCCGACGCCTTCGGCCACCCGGACTTCGACAGCCTCGCCATGGCCGGCTCCGTGATGGACACCGAGGCGAGCACCGACACGTACCGGCTCGGCAAGTCGCTCCGCAAGAAGGGCTTCACCGCGGAGGCCACCGAGGACCACCCCGCGCTCGCCGACGCGCTTCCCGCGCTCACCGAGGCCGTCAACCGGCGGCTGGCCGCCTGGGTCGCCGCCGACGCCCCGGTCCGCATCGACGTCCCCGGCCCGGAGCTCACCGCGCGCCGGCAGTGGCACTGCGAGCTGCCCGAGGGCCCGGCGCGGATCGCCTGCGGCGGTACCCACCTGCACCACCTCGGTGAGCTGACCGAGCTCCGCACCGAGCTGCGGCTCTCCGTGGACGGCGGCGAGCTGGTCGCCGTCACCCGCCCGAAGCGCGCCTGAGCGCCGGCGCCGCACCTGCGGAACACCCGTGAACGCCCGTGGGCGGTCGCCCCGG